>NZ_JBIMPP010000013.1:0-151592 GCF_043906805.1 Actinomadura sp. SCN-SB
GGGGCACCCCCCCCGGTTACGGCGGCCGCCCCCCCCCCCCCCCCCCCCCGCCGCTCGACCTGCCCGCCGACCGCCCGCGCGGCGCGACCGTGTCCGAGCGGGGCGCGCGGGTCGCGCGGCGCTTCGACGACGCCGTCACCGACGGGATGCGGCGGCTCGCGGCCGAGGAGAACCTGACCCCGTACATGGTGATGATGGCCGCGTACGCGGTCCTGCTGCACCGCTACACCGGCGCCACCGACATCTCGATCGGGTCGTCGGTGATGAACCGTGAGCACGCCGATGTGCAACGGCTCGTCGGGAACTTCGGCAACACGCTGCCGCTGCGCACCGATCTGTCCGGCGCGCCCACGTTCCGCGAGGCGCTGCGCCGCGTCGGCCGCACCGTCGAGGAGGGCTTCGCGCACCAGGCGCTGCCCTACGACGCGATGGTGCGGGAGCTGCGCCCGTCCCGGACCGGCGGACGGTCGCCGTTCTTCGACACGATGCTGCTGTTCCTCGTCCAGGAGATCGGCGAGCTTGACCTGCCCGGCGTCACGACGAGCTGGACGCACATCCACAACGGCACGACGCACTTCGACCTGTCGCTGGAGGCGTTCGTACGGCCGCAGGGGATGACGGTCGAGGCCACCTTCCGGCGCGAACTGTTCGACGACGCGCGCATGGAGTCCCTGCTCGCCCACCTTGAGACGCTGCTCGGCGCCGCCGCCTCCGACCCCGACCGCCCGATCGGCGCCTACGACCTGCTGGCCGCCGGCGACCGCGCCGTGCTGGACAAGGCGAACGACACCGGACGCGACGTGCCCGCGACCACCGTGATGGAGCTGTTCGCCGAACAGGCCGCCCGCACGCCGCACGCCGTGGCCGTCGAGGGCGACGGCGGCTCCCTCACGTACTCCGAGTTGGACGCACGCGCCTCCGCGATCGCGACCCACCTGCGGCGCCGCGGTGCCGGGCCCGGCACGGTCGTCGCCATCGCGATGCCGCGCACGCCCGACCTGGTGGCGGCGCTGCTCGCCGTGCTGCGCTCGGGCGCCGCGTACCTGCCGCTCGACCTCGACCATCCCGCCGAACGGCTCGCCTACATGCTCGACGACGCGGACCCGATCTGCGTCGTCGCGACCGCGGAGACGGCCGGCAGGCTGCCGGACGACACCGACGTCCTGCTGCTCGACGGCACGCCCGGCACGGCGCGCCCCGGCGAGCCGTGGCCCGTGCCGTCACAGGACGACCTGGCCTACGTCATCTACACCTCCGGATCGACCGGCAGGCCCAAGGGCGTGGCCATCCCGCACGGCGCGCTCGCCAACTTCCTGCTGATGCAGCGCGAGGAGCTGGCGCTCACCCCGGCCGACCGGCTGGTGGCCGTGACCACCATCGCGTTCGACATCGCGGCGCTGGAACTGTACGTACCGCTGATCAGCGGTGCCACGGTCGTCCTGGCCGGGCGCGCCGCCGTCCGCGACCCGGCCGCGCTCGCCCGGCTGCTGGAGGACGCGACGATCGTCCAGGGCACCCCGTCGCTGCTCGGATCGCTCGACCCGGCGGCGCTCACGGGGCTGCGGGTGCTGGTCGGCGGCGAGGCGCTTCCCCCCGCGCTGGCCGAGACGCTCGCCCGGGTCGCGGCGCGCGCCACCAACGTCTACGGCCCGACCGAGGTGACGATTTGGGCTACGTCCACGGATCTTCCTGCCGAGGGGATCGGGCGGCCGTTCTGGAACACGCGGGCGCACGTCCTGGACGCCTCGCTGCGTCGCGTCCCGGTGGGGGTCCCGGGCGAGCTGTACCTGTCGGGGGCGCAGCTCGCTCGCGGCTACGTGGGGCGGCCGGACCTGACCGCCGAGCGTTTCGTCGCCGACCCGTATGGCCCGCCCGGCACCCGCATGTACCGCACGGGGGACCTGGCCCGCTGGAACCGCGACGGGTCCCTGGAGTACCTGGGACGCACCGACGACCAGGTGAAGATCCGCGGGTTCCGGATCGAGCCCGCCGAGGTGCAGGCGGCGCTGGCCGCGTGCCCGGGGGTCGCGCAGGCGGCCGTGGTCGTGAGGGAGGACCGGCCGGGCGACCCGCGCCTGGTCGGCTACTACGTCCCCGGGAGCCCGGTGGAGGAGAGCGCGCTGCGCGACGCGCTCTCCGCGACCCTGCCCGACTACATGCTGCCGAGCGCCCTGGTGAAGCTGGACGCGCTGCCCCGCACCGTCAACGGCAAGCTCGACCGCGCCGCGCTGCCCGCCCCGTCCGCCGAGGCCGGGGCGGGGGGACGGGAGCCCCGGGACGAGCGTGAGGCGTCGCTGTGCGCGCTGTTCGCCGAGACGCTCGGGGTCGAGCGGGTCGGCATCGACGACGACTTCTTCGCGCTCGGAGGGCATTCGCTGCTGGCGACGAAGCTGGCCGCCCGCGTCCGCGCGGTGATGCGGGCCGACCTCACCATCGCCGACGTCTTCGAGGCCCCGACCGTGGCGGCGCTGGCGCCCCGTCTGGTACGGGCGGAGGGCACCCGCGTCCGGGACGTCGTCCGCCCCGAGGTCGTCCCCGCGTCGGCGGCGCAGCGCGGCCTGTGGTTCGAGGAGCGGCTGCGCGGACCGTCGCCCGCCTACGCGCTGCCGCTCGGGCTGCGGCTGCGCGGCGAGGTCGATCCCGGCGCGTTGCGCGCCGCCTTCGGCGACGTGGTCGACCGGCACGAGGCGCTGCGCACGCTGCTGGTCGAGGACGCCGACGGCCTGCCCGTCCAGAAGATCCTCGACCCGGGAACGCCCGCGCCCTTCGAGGTCGTGGACGCGCGCGGCCGGACGCCACACCGGCCGGCCCAGGCCGTGGCCGAGGCCACGGGGCACGTCTTCGACCTGGGCGCCGACCTGCCCATCCGCGCCACCCTGATCCGGACGGGCGACGAGGACTGGGTGCTGGTCCTGCTCCAGCACCACGCCGCGGCGGACGAGTGGTCGTTCACCCCGCTGCTGGCCGACCTGTCCCGCGCCTACACCGCCCGGCTGGCCGGGAACGCCCCCGGCTGGGAGCCGCTGCCCGTCCAGTACGCCGACTACGCGACCTGGCAGCGCCAGGTCCCCGAGCCGCGGGACGACCTGGAGTTCTGGGAACGGACCCTGGCCGGGCTGCCGGAGGAGGTCACGTTCCCGCCCGACCGTCCCCGTCCCGCCGAGGCGAGCCACAAGGGCGGGCTGGTGGAGTTCCGGCTGCCGCTCGACGGGGTGCGCGACCTGGCGCGCCGGACCGGCACCAGCGTGTTCATGGTGCTGCACGCCGCCGTGGCCGCGCTGCTCCACCGCTCGGGCGCGGGCGACGACATCGCGCTCGGCTCGCCCATCGCGGGACGCGCGGACGACGACCTCACCGACCTGGTCGGCGTGTTCGTCAACCTGCTGGTGCTGCGCACCGACCTGTCCGGCGACCCGACCTTCGCGGAGCTGCTCGACCGGGTGCGCCGCGCCGACCTGGACGCCTTCGCGCACGCGGCGGCGCCGTTCGAGCGCGTGGTGGAGCGGCTGGCGCCGGAGCGCTCGCTGGCCCGCAGCCCGCTGTTCCAGGTGATGATCGTCCACCAGCGGCTGGACGACGTGCGGCTCGCGCTGCCGGGCGTGCGCGCCGAGCCGTTCCTGCCCGAGACCGGCGGGGTCAAGTTCGACCTGGACCTGTACTTCGCCGAGGGCGAGGACGAGGTGGAGGGCTTCGCCGCCTACGCCACCGACCTGTTCGACCGCGAGACGATCCAGGAGCTGCCCGCCCGGCTCGCCGAGCTGCTGGCCCAGGTGACCGCCGACCCCGGGCGCCGGCTGTCCACGCTGGGCGGGGAGACGAGGCACCCGGACACCTCCCGCGCGTTTCCCGTCCGTACGGCCGCCGGCCTGGTGGAGGCCCAGGCCGCCCGCACCCCGGACGCGACGGCCGTGGTCTTCGGCGACACGTCGCTGACCTACGCCGAGCTCGACCAGCGGGCCGAGATCCTGGCCGACCGGCTCGCCGCCGCGGGCGCCGGACCCGAGCGGATCGTCGGGCTGGCGCTGCCGCGCTCACTCGACCTGGTCGTGGGACTGCTGGCCGTGCTCAAGACCGGCGCCGCCTACCTGCCCATCGACATGACCTACCCGAAGGCCCGGATCGAGTTCATGATCGACACGGCCCGGCCGCTGCTGGTGCTGGGCCTGAGCGATCCGCTCCCGGACGCGATGCCGCGCACCCGGCCGGACGTCCGCCCGGACCACCCCGCGTACGTCGTCTTCACCTCCGGCTCCACCGGCACGCCCAAGGCCGTCGTCGGCACGCAGCGGGCCCTGGCCAACCGGCTCGCGTGGGGCATGGAGCTCACCGAGCCGGGCGGCGTGCGGGCCGCCAAGAGCTCGCCCGCGTTCATCGACGGCACCACCGAGCTGCTCGGCGGCCTGGTCAACGGCGACACGGTGGTCATCGCCGACGACGCCACCGCCACCGACCCGCTCGCCCTCACCGCGTTCCTGGACCGGCACGGGATCGGCACGGTCACGCTCGTCCCGAGCCTGCTGTCCGCGCTGCTGGAGACCGGGCCGCCCGCCACGGTGCGCACCTGGATCAGCAGCGGTGAGGCGCTGCCCGCCGCGCTGGCCGGGCGCACCCCGGGGCGCCTGGTCAACCTCTACGGCTGCTCCGAGGCGGCGGGCGACAGCCTGGCCGCCGAGGGCGCGGGCGGGCTGGTCCCCATCGCCAACACCAGGGCGTACGTGCTGGACTCCGCGCTCCGAGAGGTCCCGGTCGGCGAGCTGTACCTGGCGGGGGACGGCCTGGCCCGCGGCTACCTCGGGGATCCGGCGCGCACCGCCGAGCGGTTCGTCGCCAACCCGTTCGGGCCGCCGGGTTCGCGGCTCTACCGGACGGGCGACCGGGTGCGGCGCCGCCGCGACGGCTCGCTGGAGTTCCTGGGACGTGCCGACGACCAGCTCAAGCTGCGCGGCTTCCGGATCGAGCCGGGCGAGATCGAGACCGTCCTCGCCGCGCAGCCCGGCGTCCGCCAGGCCGCCGTCACGCTCGCCGGGGGATCCGGGGCGTCCGGGCCGCGGCTCGTCGGCTACGTCACCGGCGAGGCCGGCGACCCGGACGCGCTGCTCGACCGGCTGCGCGCGCTGCTGCCCGGCCATCTCGTCCCGTCCGAGCTGGTCGTGCTGGACGCGCTGCCGCTCAACCCGAACGGCAAGGTGGACCGGCGCGCCCTGCCCGAGCCCGGACGGCGGCCCGGCGCGGGCCGTCCGCCGCGCACGGGGAACGAGCTGGTCCTGGCGGGCCTCGCCGGCCGCCTGCTGGGCCGCGGCGACCTGGCCGCCGACGACGACTTCTTCCGCGCCGGGGGCGACAGCATCAGCGCGGCCCTGCTGGTGGCCCGTGCCCGCCGCGCCGGGCTGGAGTTCACCGTCCGGGACGTCTTCCGCCTGCGCACGATCGAGGCCCTGGCCGCCGCCGCCACGACCGCGGCCACCGCCGGACCGGTCTCCGCCCGGGAGGAGGAACCGGCGGAGCTGCCGCTGTCGCCGCTCCAGGAGGGCCTGCTCTTCCACCTGATGATGGCGGGCGAGGGCCGCGACATCTACGTGCAGCAGGCCGTGGTGGAGCTGGCCGGGCCGGTGGATCCGGAACGGATGGCCGCCGCCGCGCGGGGCGTCCTGGAGAAGTACCCGAACCTGCGGGCCGGGTTCCGCGCCGACGGCGCGCGCACCGTCCAGTTCGTCCCGGACGAGTTCGAGCCGCCCTTCACGTTCGCGGAGGTCGGCGGTGAGGACGAGCTGGAGGCGTTCATCGAGGCGCAGCGCGCCCGGCCGTTCGACCCCGGGAGGCCGCCGCTGATCCGGTTCGGGCTGGCCCGGCTCGGGGAGCGCGACCACCGGCTGGTGCTGACCTCGGAGCTGATCCTGCTGGACGGATGGTCGGGCGGGCTCCTGGTCACCTCGCTCCTCGGCTTCTACACCGACGCCGCCGCCGAGGCCGCCCGCCCGGTGCCGTCCTTCCGCGCCTACCTGGACTGGGTGAACGGCCGGGACCGGAGGGAGTCGATCGACGCCTGGCGCCGCGAGCTGGACGGGTTCGACGAGCCCGCGCTGCTGCGTCCCGGCCTGCTGGACCGGGCCGCCGACCTGTCCACGGCGGGGGAGGTGCGCCGCGACCTGCCCGCCGGGCTCGCGGAGCGGCTGGACGCGGTGGCGCGCGAGACCGGCGTCACCCCGGGCACGCTGTTCGAGACCGCGTGGGGCCTGGTGCTGATGGGCCTGACCGGGCGTGACGACGTGGTGTTCGGCGCCTCGGTGTCGGGCCGCAACCCCGAGGTCGAGGGCGTCGAGTCGATCGTCGGCCTGCTGTTCAACACGATCCCGGTCCGGGTCCGCGCGGGCGCCGCCGACCCGCTCGCCGCGGTGCTGGAACGCGTCCAGGCGTCCCGGTCGGAGCTGTTCGACCACGACCATGTGGCGCTCGCCGACGTCCAGCGCGCCACCGGCCTGGGGACGCTGTTCGACACGCTGTTCGTCTTCCAGAACTTCCCGGGCATGCCCACCGGCCGCGGCTTCGGCCCGGACGGCGGGCTGCGGGTGCTGGGCCGCGAGGTCCGGGACGCCACGCACTACCCGATCACGATGGTGGTGGAGCCGGGCGCCGGGCTGCGCGTCATGTACCGGGGCGACGCCTTCACCGAGGCCGAGACCCGGCGGATCACCGACCGGTACGTGCGCGTCCTTGAGCAGATCGCCGCCGACCCGGCGACGCCGTGCCACCGGCTGGACATGCTCCTCCCCGAGGAGCACGACCGGCTGCGCGGCGCCTGGGCCGAGGCCGAGAGGCCCGTGCCGGAACGGACCGTCGCGGAACTGCTGGCCGAGCAGGCGGCCCGCACCCCGGACCGGACGGCCCTGGTGTCGCCGCCCGACGTCTCCCTCACCTACGGCGAGCTGAACGCGGAGGTCAACCGGCTGGCGCGGCTGCTGCGGCGGCAGGGCGCCGGTCCCGAACGGGTCGTCGCGCTCGCCCTGCCCCGTTCGGCCGAGATGGTCGTCGCCCTGTTCGCGGTGCTGCGCACCGGCGCCGCGTACCTGCCGCTGGAGCTGGACTACCCCGCCGACCGGCTCGGCTACATGCTGGCCGACGCGGGCCCCGTCTGCATGGTCTCGCACGCGCCGATCGCCGCCGGGCTCCCGTTCGACGGCCCGGTGATCGCACTGGACGACCCCGCCGTCCGGGACGTCCTGCGCGACCTGCCCGGCCACGACCTGGGGCCCGGCGAGCTGCCCGGATTCGCCCCCGGCACGCCCGGACGCATGGACCGTCCCGCGTACGTCATCTACACCTCCGGCTCGACCGGACGGCCCAAGGGCGTGGTCACCCCGTACCGGGGCCTGACCAACATGCAGTACAACCACCGCGCCAACATCTTCGACCCGGTGGTGGCCTCGGCGGGCGGGCGCGGGCTGCGCATCGCGCACACCGTGTCGTTCTCCTTCGACATGTCGTGGGAGGAACTGCTGTGGCTGATCGAGGGCCACGAGGTGCACGTCTGCGACGAGGACCTGCGCCGCGACGCCGAGGCGCTGACCGCGTACCTGCGGCGGCACCGCATCGACGTCATCAACGTGACCCCGACCTACGCTCAGCACCTCCTCGACGAGGGCCTGCTGGACGGCACCGCGCACCGGCCGCCGTTGGTGCTGCTCGGCGGCGAGGCCGTCCCGCCCTCGGTGTGGGAACGGCTGGCCGAGGCGGACGGCGTGCTCGGCTACAACCTGTATGGGCCGACCGAGTACACCATCAACACGCTGGGCGGCGGCACCGAGGACAGCGCCACGCCCACGGTCGGCAAGCCGATCTGGAACACCCGCGGCTACGTGCTGGACCGCTGGCTGCGTCCCGTCCCGCAGGGCGCGCCCGGCGAGCTGTACATCGCGGGCGCCGGGCTGGCCCGCGGCTACCTGGGCCGCCCCGACCTGACCGCCGAGCGCTTCGTCGCCGACCCGTTCGACACGTCCGGCGGGGGCCGCATGTACCGGACGGGCGACCTGGTCAGGGTGCGCGAGGACGGCAACATCGACTTCCTGGGCCGCACCGACGACCAGGTGAAGATCCGCGGCTACCGGGTGGAGCTCGCGGAGGTCGAGGCCGCGCTGGCCGCCGAGCCGGGCGTGGGACAGGCCGCCGTCGTGGTCGCCGGAGGGTCTGGCGAGGCGGACGCGAAGCGGCTGATCGGGTACGTGGTGCCGGACGGCTCCCGCGAGGGGGTCGCGGAGGAGCGGATCGCCGAGTGGCGGCAGATCTACGACGCGGAGTACACCGAGGTCGGCACGGTCGTCCACGCGGAGGAGTTCGCCGGCTGGGACTCCAGCTACGACGGCGCCCCGATCCCGCTGGAGGACATGCGCGAGTGGCGGGAGACGACCGTCGAGCGGATCCGCGCGCTGAACCCGCGCCGCGTCCTGGAGATCGGCGTCGGGACGGGCCTGCTGCTGACCCGGCTCGCGCCCGGTTGCGAGGAGTACCATGGCACCGACTTCTCCGCGCCCGTCATCGCCAAGCTGGAGGCCGACCTCGGCCCGGACACCCACGTCCGGCTGAGCTGTCGTCCCGCGCACGACCTGTCCGGCCTGCCGGAGGAGCACTTCGACACGGTCGTCGTCAACTCGGTCGTCCAGTACTTCCCCGGACCCGGCTACCTGGCCGACGTGATCGGGAAGGCGATGCGGCTGCTGGCGCCGGGCGGCGCGCTGTTCATCGGCGACGTGCGCGACCTACGCTCGGTCCGCGCCTTCCACGCCGCGGTCCAGCTCGGGCGGGGCGGCGAGGTGGACCTGGCCGCGGTCGACAGGGCCGTCCGGATGGAGAAGGAACTGCTGCTCGACCCGGCGTTCTTCGCCTCGCTGGAGGGACCGGCCCGGGTCGAGGCGCGCACCAAGCGCGGCGTCCACCACAACGAGCTGACCCGCCACCGGTACGACGTCGTGCTGTGGAAGGCGCCGTCGCCGCACCACCCGCCGGAGACGCCGGTCGTCGACTACACCGGGCCGGACGACCTGTCCGCCGGGGGGCCGCTGCGCGTACGCGGGATCCCCGACCCGCGGCTGTCCGGTGAGCTCGCCGCGCTCCGGGCCCTGGAGGACGGCGCAGGCCCCGACAAGGCGCGCGAGCTGCTTCGGGCCGAACCCGAAGGCGTCGAGCCCGAGACCCTGTACGCCATCGACCCGGGTGTCGTGACGACCCCGTCCGACCAGGTCGGCCGGTACGACGCCGTCTTCGGCGGCGGCGACGCGTCCCTGCCGCGGACCGAACCCAGCGCCTCGCACGCCAACAACCCGGCCGCCGCCCGGGACCACGGCGTGCTGGCCGCCCGCGTCCGGGAGGGGCTCAAGCGGAAGCTGCCCGGCTACATGGTGCCCAGCGCGATCGTCACCCTCGACGCCCTGCCGCTGACGGTCAACGGCAAGCTCGACCGGCGCGCCCTGCCGGACCCGGCGGGGGCGTCCGGCGGCGGGCCGCGCGCCTCGGGACGGCCGCCCCGCACCCCGGTCGAACGGCTGCTGTGCACGCTGTTCGGCGAGGTCCTGGACGTCGCGAACGTCGGCATCGACGACGACTTCTTCGACCTGGGCGGGCACTCGCTGCTGGCGACCCGCCTCATCGGGCGGGCCCGTGCCGTGCTGCGGACCGAGCTGGCCATCCGCGACCTGTTCGAGGCGCCGACGGTGGCCGACCTGGCGGAACGCGTCCACCAGAAGGCGGAGGGCGAGCTGCGCCCCGCCCTGACGCGCCGGGAACGGCCCGAGCGCGTCCCGCTGTCGTTCGCGCAGCGCCGCCTGTGGATGCTCGACCAGCTCCTGCGCGAGGACGACGGGCCGCGCGACGCCTACCACCTGCCGCTGGCCGTCCGCCTGCGCGGCGACCTGGACAGGGCGGCGCTGGAGGCGGCGATCGGCGACGTGGTCACGCGGCACGAGAGCCTGCGGACGGTGTTCGCCGAGCACGACGGCGCCCCGTACCAGCGGATCCTCCCGCCGGACGAGGCCCGGCCCGCGCTGGAGATCGCGACCTGCCCGCCCGAGGAGGTGATCGCGCGGCCGTTCGACCTGTCCCGCGACCTCCCGCTGCGGGTGGCCGTCTTCCCCGAGGGCGAGGACGAGCACCTGCTGCTGGCCGTCTTCCACCACATCGCGTTCGACGAGTGGTCGTTCGGGCCGTTCGCGAGGGACGTGGCGGAGGCGTACGCGGCACGGCTCGGCGGCAAGGCGCCCGCCTGGGAACCTCCGCCCGTCCAGTACGCCGACTACACGCTGTGGCAGCGCGAGCTGCTCGGCGACCCCCTCGACCCGGGCTCGCCGCACGCCCGTCAGCTCGCGTACTGGACGCGGGCGCTGGCCGGCCTGCCCGAGGAGATCCCGCTGCCGGTGGACCGGCCGCGTCCCCCCACGGTCGGGCAGCGCGGCGCCACGCTCACCGCCGACCTGCCGCCCGCGCTCGTCGACGGGCTGCGCAGGCTCGCGCGGGCGCACGGCGCCACGATGTTCATGGTGTGCCAGGCCGCGGTCGCCGCGCTGCTGCACGGCACCGGGGCGGGCGACGACATCCCGCTCGGCAGCCCCGTCGCGGGCCGCACCGACGACGCGGCGGGCGACCTGGTCGGGTTCTTCGTCAACACGCTGGTGCTGCGCGCCGACCTGTCCGGCGAGCCGACGTTCGCGGACCTGCTCGGGCGGGTCAGGCGGGCCGTGGTCGCCGGGCTGGCCCACCAGGACCTGCCGTTCGAGGCGGTGGTGGAGGCGCTGCGCCCGCCCCGCGTCCCCGGCCGCAACCCGCTGTTCCAGGTGATGGTCGGGTACGAGAACCAGGGCGTCGGCGACGTCCGGTTCCCGGGGCTGGAGCGGCGGGAGGCGCTGTTCGGTCCCGGGGCCGCCAAATTCGACCTCGACTTCATCTTCCGCGAGGGCCCCGGATCCTCGCTCCGGCTGATCGTGGACTACTCGGCCGACCTGTTCGACGCGTCCACCATCGGCACGCTCGCCGACGGGCTGCTCGGCCTCATGGACACCGTCACCGCCGACCCCGGCGTCGCCGTGGGCTCACTGCCGTCCGTCCTGCGGGCGCGGAGCGTCACCTCGGCGGAGGCCGCGGTCACGGGCCCGCGGGACGGCGACCGCGAGGCCACGTTCTGCCGGATCTTCGCCGAGGAGCTGGGCGTGGACGAGGTGGGCCCCGACGACGACTTCTTCGACCTGGGCGGCCACTCGCTGCTGGCGATGCGGCTGGTGCGCAGGCTGCGGCGGGAGCCCGGCTGCGCCGATCTCAAGATCGCCACGCTGCTGGCGGCGCCGACCGTCGCCCGGCTGCTGGACCGGCTCGCATGAGCCCGGCGATCCGGCCAGGGCGCGACAGACCACCCCGGAACCGGTCCGGGACCGATCACCCCGTGTCAGGAAGGACGACGCACATGCGCGGTATCACTGTGGAGGGGCGACCCACCACGTCCCCCACGCCACCCGCGAGAAGAGGCGCCTCATGGATGCGCCGATTGACCGCCGCCTGCGCTCTGCTCGTGAGCCTCGGACTGGTGGCGGCGTGCGGTGACGACGAGCCCGCCGAGACCTCCTCCGGAGGCCAGGGCGCCGGGACCTACCCGGTCACGATCACCCACAAGCTCGGCACCACGACCATCAAGGAGGCGCCCAAGCGCATCGTGGCGCTCGGAGAGGTCGACCAGGACGCCCTGCTCGCCCTCGGCGTCCAGCCGGTCGGGATGACCGAGCTGACCGGCATCCAGCAGGACGGGCTCGCGCCCTGGTCCGCGCCCAAGATCACCGGGGCGCGGCCCAAGCTGCTGAAGATCGGCGAGTCCGGCTTCAACCTGGAGGAGATCGCCGCGCTCAAGCCCGATCTGATCCTCGCCGCCGGCGACTTCACCATCGACAAGGAGTACGCCAAGCTCTCCCGGCTGGCGCCGACCACCGCGTACCAGACCGGCCCCGCCGAGGACACCTGGCAGCAGATCACCCGGCAGGTCGCGCAGGCGGTCGGGCGGAAGGCGGACGGTGACCGGCTGGTCGCCGACGTGGAGGCCAAGATCGCCTCGGTGCGGACGGCGCATCCGCGGCTCGCCGGGAAGGGCTTCGCGCTCACCAGCATCATGCCGAACGGGAACATCGGCGTGATGAAGTCCAAGGACGACATCTCCGTCAAGCTGCTGGAGCAGTTCGGGATGACGCTGCCCGACACCCTCGCCAAGCTGCCCGGCGAGGGCTTCGCCGCCGAGCTGAGCATGGAGAAGGTCTCGACCCTGGACGTGGACGTCCTGCTCAGCCACTACAACGACGACCCCGCCACGCAGCGGAAGGTGGAGGGCAACAAGCTGTTCTCCGGCCTGGACGTGGTGAAGCGCGGCTCGTACGTGCCGCTGGACCTCAGGTCGTTCTGGCCGCTGCGCACCCCCACCGCGCTGGCCGCGCCGTACGTGGTCGACCAGGTCGTACCGAAGATCGCCGCGGCCGCCGGCAAGGCGTGACCGGCGGGCGAACCGATCTCCCCTCCGCGGCCGACCGGGGCTGGACGGCCGCGGAGGGGTTCCGCAGGACTACCAAGAGAGGCGCAAATGGCGACACCCGTCCATGACGTCGTGGGCATCGGATTCGGGCCCTCCAACCTGGCGCTCGCGGTCGCCCTTGAGGAGGAGTTCGGCGCTGGCGTGGACGCGGTCTTCTTCGAGAAGCAGCCGGCCTTCGGCTGGCACCGCGGCATGCTCCTCGAGGGCGCCACGATGCAGGTCAGCTTCCTCAAGGACCTGGTCACGTTGCGCGACCCGACCAGCAGGTACTCGTTCATCTCCTACCTGCACGCGCACGGCCGCCTGGCCGACTTCATCAACCACAAGACGATGTTCCCGACCCGGCTGGAGTTCCACGACTACCTGGAGTGGGTGGCCGCCGCGTTCTCCGGGTCGGTCCGGTACGGATCGGAGGTCGTCGCGGTCCGCCCGCGGGACGACCGGACCCTGGAGGTGGTGGTGCGGCGCGACGACGAGCTGCACACCTGCCTGACCCGGAACCTGGTCATCGGCGCCGGCCTCGAACCCGTCCTGCCCGACGGCGTCCGGCAGGGGGAGCGGGTCTGGCACACCGAGGACCTGCTGCCCCGCCTGGAGACCCTGCCGCCAGGGCCGCGGCGGCTCGTGGTCGTCGGCGCCGGGCAGAGCGCCGCCGAGGCCGTCGCCCACCTGCACGACCGCTATCCGTCCACCGAGGTCTGCGCGCTGTTCGCCCGGTACGGGTACTCGCCCGCCGACGACAGCTCCTTCGCCAACCGCATCTTCGACCCGGAGGCGGTCGACCACTACTTCCAGGCGCCGGACGAGGTCAAGCGGATGCTGTTCGGCTACTCCCGCAACACCAACTACTCGGTCGTCGACCTCGACCTGATCGACGAGCTGTACCGGCGGGCGTACGCGGAGAAGGTCGCGGGCGCCGAACGCCTGCGCGTCCTCAACGTCTCCCGCCTGGTGGACGTGGACGCCGGTCGTGACGGCGTCCGGCTGAAGGTCGAGTTCATGCCCACCGGCGAGGTCACGGACCTGGAGTCCGACGCCCTGATCTGCGCCACCGGGTACCGCGAGCGCAACCCGCTCGACCTGCTCGGCGAGGCGGGCGAGCACTGCCGCACCGGCCCGGACGGCCGCCTCCTCGTGGACCGTGACTACCGCCTGGTCACGAGCCCCGCCTGCTCCTGGTCGGTCTACCTCCAGGGAGCCACCGAGCACACCCACGGCATCACCTCCTCGCTCCTGTCGGTGGTCGCCGTCCGCACGGGCGAGATCGTCGCGTCCATCGCCGCCCACACCACCGGCCCCGCCACCCGCGTCGCCCAGGAGGCCCAGTCATGACCAACCCGTTCGACGACACCGAAGGCCGCTTCCTCGTCCTGGTCAACGACGAGAACCAGCATTCCCTGTGGCCCGAGTTCGCCGACGTCCCCGCCGGGTGGACGACGGTCTTCGGCCCCGAGGAACGCGAGCGGTGCCTGGAGTACGTCCGCGTCAACTGGACGGACCTGCGTCCCAAGAGCCTGACATGAGCTACGGCCACTACACCGCCCACGTCACCCGGGTGACGGACCTGACACCGCATATGAGGCGCGTCACCCTCGGGGGGCTCACCGGCTTCCCGGGCGCCGGGCTGGACCACCGCGTCAAGGTCTTCTTCCCGCTCCCCGGCGAACCGCGTCCCATCTATCCCACGGGTGACGACTGGTGGGAACGCTGGCAGGTCGAGCCGGTACGGGCCGTGTTCCGCACCTACACCATCCGCAAGCACCGCCCGTCCCGAGGCGAGGTCGACATCGACTTCGTCCTGCACGGGGACGGCGGCCCCGCCTCCCAGTGGGCGATCCAAGCGGCCCCCGGAAACGAGGTGGGCCTGTGGGGTCCGCGCGCCGAATACGCCCCGCCCCCGGACACGGACTGGGTGCTCCTGGCGGGTGACGAAACGGCGCTCCCTGCCATAGGCGCCGTCATCGAATCAATGCCCGCCCACACCCGGGGCCGGGTCATGGTGGAGGTCGCGGACGCCGCCGAGGAGCAGCCGCTCGACACACCGGAAGGCGTCCACCTCGAATGGCTTCACCGCGACACGGGCGGCTCCCTGACCACCGCCCTACCCGGAGCGGCCCTGCCACCGGGAACCCCGTACGCCTGGATCGCAGGGGAGTCCAGCGCGGTCAAGCACCTCCGCCGTCACCTGGTCAACGACCGTAAGGTCCCGCGCGAGAACATCTATTTCTCCGGATATTGGCGTCGCGGAGCCGCGTCGGTCGCGTAACGAGAGTCACAAAGGCCGTAGGTGAACTGCGGGTGACAATTGGCGCATGGCGGCGGTCACCGGAGCCTCCGGGCTCCAGCTTTCGGTGTCGCTCGCGGTTCTGGGCGCGGCGGTCGTCCACGCCACCTGGAACGCCATCGCCCACGGCATCAAGGACCGGCTGGTCGGGTTCACGCTGCTCGGAGTCGGCGGCGGGCTCTGCGCGGCTCCGCCGGCGGTCCTCGCGCCGTTCCCCGACGCGCGCAGCTGGCCGTACCTGACCGCCTCGGTGGGGCTGCACATCGGGTACGACCTGATGCTGATGAGGTCGTACCGGTTCGGCGACTTCAACCAGGTCTACCCGCTGGCCAGGGGGACCTCGCCGCTGGTGGTGACGCTGCTGGCGATGGTCTTCGTCGGGGAGTACCCGAGCCTTCCACAGCTCGTCGGCGTCCTGTCGGTCACGGCGGGAATGGGCAGCCTCATTCTCGTCGGGGGACGGCCAGGGAAGGCGGACCGGACGGCGATCGCCGCGGCGCTCGGCACCGGTCTGATCATCGCGGCCTACACCGCCGTGGACGGCGTGGGCGTCCGCCATTCGGGCAGCCCGGCCGGCTACACCGGGTGGCTCCTCCTGTTGCAGAGCCCGGCCGTCCCGATCGCCGCCTTCGCCCTGCGCGGGCGGGAACTGTTCGCGCAGGCGCGTCCCGTGCTGGCCGCGGGGATGACGGGTGGAGCGCTGATGGTGGTGGCCTACGGCCTGGTGCTGTGGGCGCAGACGCGGGGAGCGCTGGCCCCCATCGCCGCGTCACGGGAGACCAGCATCATCTTCGGGGCCATCATCGGGGCGGTCGTGTTCCACGAGGGGTTCGGGCGGGCCCGCGTCGTGGCGACCGTGTTCGTGGCGGCGGGGATCGTCCTGCTGAACGTGCCCTAGCGGCCGGTGCCGGCACCGGTGAGGTAGGCGACGACCATCTCGCCGACCATGGCGCGGTGGCGGGCGCGGTGCTCGGGCGCGGTCAGGTCGCGTCCGAACAGGGCGCCGAAGGTGTGCTGGTTGGCGATGCGGAAGAAGCAGAACGCGCTGATCATCATGTGCACGTCCACCGCGTCGGCCTCGGCGACGAACTCGCCGGTGGCGCGTCCCGCGTCCAGGATCTGCGAGATCAGCCCGGTCACCGGGCCGCCCAGGTTGGTCAGCGCCTCGGACTTGCGCAGGTGCTCGGCCTGGTGGATGTTCTCGATGCTGACCAGCTTGATGAAGTCCTGGTGCGCGTCATGGTGGTCGAAGGTCAGCTCGGCCAGCGTGCGGATCGCGTTGACCGGCGCCAGATGCGCCACGTCGATGCCGGCCTCGGCCGTCCTGACCTCGGCGTAGACCTTCTCCAGGACGGCGATGTAGAGCTTCTCCTTGTTGCCGAAGTAGTAGTAGATCATGCGCTTGGTGGTGCGCATGAGCTCGGCCATGTCGTCCACCCTGGCCCCGGCGTATCCGTGGCGCGCGAACTCCCGCTGGGCCACCTCCAGGATCTCCGCCCGGGTCCGTTCGGCGTCGCGCCGCCGCTCGCCTGCGGGCGTCATGGGCTGTGTCGGCATGGGACTCCACGGGACGGGGGAGCGGTCGGCTCTCATCCTAGGAGCTGTGCGCGTGCTGGGCGGCGAGGCGGATGGGGGCGTTGGGCGCGCCGTAGCCCCGGTACCCGCCGATACGCTGGACGATCTCGAAGAAGACCCGCCCGGTGGTGACGGTGTAGCAGTGCAGGAACTCGCCGTGCTCGTCCCGGTCGTACAGCAGTCCCAGCTCGCGCAGCAGGCGGAGCCGTCCCCGGCCGAGGTCGTGCCGCGCCTCCAGGTCGTCGTAGTAGTTGCCGGGAACGGGCAGCAGCGCGGCGCCGCCGGAGGCGCCGAGCCGGCGGGCCGTGGCGACGATGTCGCGGCTGGCAGCGCGACGTGCTGCCAGGCCACGCCCCGGTCGTGGCTCCCGACGTGGGCGACGTTGACGGCCATGCGGACGCGCCCGTCGTCGGTGGAGACCGCGCGGCTCCGCAGCAGCCCGTACGGGTCGGGCAGCTCCAGGCTCTCGTGCGGGCGAAGGCCCAGGACGCCGCGGTAGAAGAGGGACGCCTCGTCGAAGTGGTGCCAGGGCTGGGTGAGCGCCACATGGTCGATGTGGGTGATCTCGCCGGACGGCTCCGGCGGTGACGAGGGGGCGGAGCCGTCCGTCCGGAAGTCGTCCGTCCAACTGGAGTGGTCGGGACGCGCGGTGCGGCAGAAGAACAGCTCCGTGCCGTCGGGCGCGGCGACGGAGTCGAGCGGCGCGTCCCGCGGTCCGCGCCGCCGGGGCAGGACGGGTGACAGCAGCGCCTCGGCGCGCCTGACCGAGCCGGCCGGGTCGGGCGACTCCAGCCCGATCGCGGCCAGCGCCGGGCCGTCCTCGCTCTCGGCGCTTCCCGTGTTGAGCAGGATTCGGGCCTCCCCCTGCTCCCACAGCTCGACGGGCTTGCCGGAGTGCGTCCCGGTGCGCGTGAAGCCCAGCGCGGTGAGCTGGTCGCCGAGCGGCCCCGTCTCCGGGACGGCGAGTTCGGCGAAGGCGAACCCGGTGGGGACGACGGGCGGCGGCGGAGGGGTGAGGCGCGACGCGCCGCCGAGCCGCCGCCCGGCCTCCTCCTCCAGGTGGATGAGGGAGCGCATGGCGTCCTGCGCGGTGCGCATGGCGGCGGCCTGCCGGAAGATGTCGTTGAACACCTCCAGGGACAGCGGCCCCTCGTAGCCGGCGCGCAGCACGTGTGCCAGCAGGCCCGCCACGTCGAGGTCGCCCTGCCCGGGGAAGCAGCGGTAGTGACGGCTCCAGTACAGGACGTCCATGGGCAGCGCCGGGGCGTCGGCCAACTGGAGGAAGACGATCTTCTCGGCGGGAATGGTCTCGATCGCGTACGGGTCGGCGTCCCGCGCCAGGATGTGGAAGCTGTCCAGGCACACCCCCAGGTTCGGATGGTCGGCCGCCCGGACGATCCGCCAGGCGTGCCGGTAGTCGCTGACGTGCCGTCCCCAGGCCAGCGCCTCGTAGGCGATCGTGATGCCGTGGCGGGCGGCGCGGTCGGCCAGCGCGCGCAGCTGCTCGGCGGCGAGCGCGTCGTCGTCGACCGCGTCGGGCGAGACGCTGGAGCAGACCAGCAGCCGGGTGGCGCCGAGCCGTTCCATCACCGCGAAGGTGTGCTCGGCGCGGCGCAGGTTCTCGGCGAGCAGCCGCGGCGGTACCGCCTCGAAGTCGCGGAACGGCTGGTAGAGCTCGACGGCCAGGCCGAGGTCGGCGGCGCGCGCCCGGACCTCCTCCGGGCTCATCGGGGAGACGACCAGGTCGTTGTGGAAGATCTCCACGCCCTGGAAGCCGGCGGCGGCGACGGCGGTGAGCTTGTCGGCCAGCGTGCCGCTGAGCGAAACCGTCGCGATGGATCTGCGCATCTCTCCTCCATGCCCGTCCGGATCACCCTTGAGCGTACGTACTAGTTCGTACATCATGTGGGAGTGACGCACCAGACGCGTGCGTCGGTGGTGACCTCTGAAGGAGCGGCATGGCGGACGACCGGGCGGACGGGCACCGCGGCGGAGACGTCCCGGCGCGCGTCCCCTGCCGGTACGGCCTGATCGGCTCGGGCATCGGGGCGTCGCTGTCGCCGGCGCTGCACGAGGGCGAGGGCCCCCACCACGGCCTCGACCTGACCTACGAGCTGATCGACGTCCAGGCCCCGGACACCCCGGACGACCTGGACCGGCTGCTGCGCGAGGCCGAGGAGGCGGGCTTCGCCGGGCTCAACGTCACCCACCCCTTCAAGCAGCGGGTGATCCCGCGGCTGGACGGGCTGTCCCGCCAGGCGGAGGACATCGGCGCCGTGAACACCATCGTGTTCTCCGGCGGGCGCAGGGTCGGCCACAACACCGACGCGGCCGGGTTCGCCGAGTCGTTCGCGCGGGAACTCCCCGGGGCCGCGACCGGGCACGTCGTGCAGCTCGGCGCCGGGGGAGCCGGTGCCGCCTGCGCCCACGCCCAGCTCACCGCGGGCACCGGACGGCTGACCATCGCCGACCCCGACCCGGCCCGCCGCGCCGCCCTGGTCGGGCGCCTGACCGCCAGGTTCGGCGCCGGACGCGTCGCCGGCATCCCGCCGTCCGGCCTGGAGACGGCGCTCGCCTCCGCCGACGGGGTCGTGAACGCCAGCCCCGTCGGCATGCGCTCCCACCCCGGCACCCCCATGCCCGTCGACCTGCTGCGCCCCGGGCTGTGGCTGGTCGACATCGTCTACATGCCCCTGACCACCCGCCTGCTCCGGGCGGCGCGCTCCCGCGGCGTGCGCGCCATCGGGGGAGCCGGCATGTGCGTGTTCCAGGCCGCCGCGTCCTTCGAGCTGATCACCGGCCGGGTCCCCGACACCGGCCGGATGCTCCGCCACCTGCGCGCCCTGCTCGACGAGCGCCGGTCGCGCCCGTGCCCCACCCCCGCAACCCCCCGGAGGACCCCATGACCCGCCCCGTCAAGCCGCCCCGCCCGCCCGTGCCCCCGGCCGCCGTCCGCGACCTGCCCGACCCCATGCCGCTGCGGCGGATGGTGGGTCCGGGCGTCGTGGCCGTCGGCATCGGCATGGCCGCCGGAGAGATCATCCTGTGGCCGTACCTGACCGCGATCGGTGGCCTCGGCCTGCTGTGGCTGGCCCTGGCCACGCTGGCGATCCAGTACGTCATCAACATGGAGATCGAGCGCTACACCCTGGCGACCGGGCAGACCGCCGTCGCCGGCTTCTCCTCCTGGTGGACCGGCTGGGGCGTGGTCATCTGCCTGGCCGGTGCCTTCCAGTACGTCTGGCCCGGCTGGGCGACCAGCGGATCGACCGTCTTCACCTACCTGGTCGGCGGCGGCGACGCGGTGTGGATCACCGTCGCGGCGCTGATGGTCATCGGCGTGCTGCTCACCTTCTCCAAGGTGATCTACAAGACGGTGGAGCGGGTCGAGACGGTCAAGGTCGCGCTCACCCTGTTCTTCCTGGCCGTCGCGGTGGTGTTCGTGATCTCGCTGTCCACCTGGGGAGAGGGCGCGGAGAAGACCGTGACCGGGTTCGGGCGCATCCCGGACGGCATCACCTTCACCATGATCCTCAGCGCGCTGGGCGCCGCGGGCGCGGGCGGCGTCCACAACCTGGTGCTGAGCAACTGGATCCGCGACAAGCGGTACGGCATGGGCGCCCACGTCCCGCGCCTGATCTCGCCCATCACCGGGAAGGAGGAGGCGTCCGGCGGCGACCGCTACACCTTCCCCGACACGCCGGAGAACCTCACCCGCTGGCAGGTCTGGTGGAAGCGCGCCAACATCGAGCACTTCACCACGTTCTTCCTGGTCTGCCTGGTCACGATCGGCATCATGTCGCTGCTGGCCTACGAGACCCTCTTCGGACGCGACGACCTGAAGAGCGACCCGTCCTTCCTGCGGGTGCAGGGCGAGGTCATGGCCGGTGAGGTCGGCGAGTGGCTCAAACCGCTGTTCTTCGCGATCGCCGCGGTGTCCCTGTGGGCGGCCGCGATGGGCCTGCTGGACGTCATCGGCCGTGTCGCGGGCGACTTCCTCAGGCGCACCTACCTGTCGGGCTCGTCCCGCTGGACCGAGGCCCGCCTCTACCTGGCGGTGGTCTGGGCCGAGATCGTGCTCGGCTCCCTCATCCTGCTGGCGGGCTTCGACCAGCCGATCGCCCTCCTGATCGTCTCCACCTGCGCCGCCTCGGTGGTGACCCTGCTGTACTCGATCCTGCTGGTCCGGCTGAACACCAGGGACCTCCCGCCCGCCGTCAGGCTCCGCGGCGCCCGCCTGGCCGGCATGCTGATCGCCATCGCCTTCTACGGCTTCTTCGCCCTGGCCATGGTGGTCACCCAGATCCAGGACCTCTAGCGCCCCCTCCCGCCGGGGTGAACGCCCACCCGAGTGCCCTTCCGGGGGCCTCGGGTGGAACTCACCCTTCGTTTACCGGTGCTGGGCCTTACCCGCGCCTGATCGCTGGCACGTTGTCGGCGTGATCGCCAGTCTCCGAGAGGCTCCCGACCGGAAACGGAACGGCACCGCGTCGGCACGAGGAAGGGGCGTCCCGTGGGGGCGGCTGCTACCCGCCGCGCTGCTCCTGGCCTGGCTCGCCGTGCTGCTGGCCCACCTGCGCGTCCCGCAACCCTCGCACCTACCGGGACCTGCCACGGTCGGTCTACCTGATGCGGCTCCCGCGAACGCTGATCGACGAGTACCCGGACGGGCGCCTGCTGGTCGGGCTGATCGGCCTGACGCTGGCGGGAGCCCTGGTCCGGCCCCGCCGGCTGGCCCTGCTCGCGGGGGCCTGCCTGCTGACCTGGGTGCCGCTCACGCTGCTGGGAGGCGTGATCGACCCGTCGGCGCCCAAGCTGCGGCTGCAACTGATCCGGTACTGGTTCCCTATCTTCCCCGCGTTCGTCCTCGGCGGACTGGCCGCGCTGTGGCTGCCGGCGGCCGTCCTGACCGGGCGCCTGCCCGGAGGGCCGCGCACGCGGGCGGTCGTGCCCGCCGTGGTCGTGCTGGCCGCCGCCACGGTCGTCACCGGCGTCGCGGCGCGGTCGTGGTGGGCGTCCGGGGCCACGCGGCTCGGCGGCGCCACCCAACTGGAGGCGTTCCGGTCCTGGATGCACGACCATAACCGCGCGTACGGCCGGGTGTGGGCGGACTCCCGGACCGCCTCCGTCCTGAAGGTCTACAGGTCGGGCCCGTTCGGCGGCCGGGACTGGGACGCCCCCGTTTTCGCGCTCCGGGAAGGCGCGCCCTTCACGCCCCACCGCGGCGACCTCGTCGTGTTCTTCGACGCCGACAAGGGAAAGCTGTGCCCGTGGTGCAAGAGCTCGGCGCGCCGCGTCTGGGGAAGCGTCTCCGGGGACAGGCCGGGCTGGAGTCAGGTCTACGCCACGCGGGACGGCGTCCTGCGGGTGTACGCGATCGGATAGCGTCGGTGGTGTGCGCGCACGACGGCTCGCCGAGGATCTCCGACCGTCACCCCGGACAGCGGGGCGGCGGACCGTGGTCGTCGTGACCGGCGACGCCCACCGCACCGACGCGCCGATGATCGGCGTCATCACCGTCTCGCGCCTGCTGACCAGCCTTCTGGCCGCCGGTTCCGGCCTTTCACCATGAACCACGCGGAGCGCCGCGATCCGCCTATGATCGCCTCACGGGACGGACGGACGGTCGCGGGGGGCGAGG
This sequence comes from Actinomadura sp. SCN-SB, assembly GCF_043906805.1. NCBI lineage: Bacteria > Bacillati > Actinomycetota > Actinomycetes > Streptosporangiales > Thermomonosporaceae > Actinomadura > Actinomadura sp. SCN-SB. Next base: position 22,048 of record NZ_JBIMPP010000013.1, read on the forward strand.
CATGACGGGGGAGCACGACGCGCCGGTGATCATCGACGGCGGCGACAAGTCCTGCGTGCGGCTGCTGCTGGAGCTGCGCGGACGCCTGGCCGAGCTGCCCGCCGGAACGATCGTGCACCTGATCGCGTCCGACCCGGCGGCGCCCCTGGACCTGGCCGCCTGGTGCCACATGACCGGCCACGGCTATCTGGGCACCGTTCCGCCGCCCTACGGCGACACCCCGGCCTACGCCCTCAGCGTCGCCGCCGCCCCGCGCCCCACCGAGGCGTCCAGCCCCTGGCGGCCCCGGGACTGAGCCGCCCCGGGACGGCCGCGGTTCCGCGGCCGTCCCGGGGCCGCCGCTCAGCCGACGGTCAGAATGATCTTGCCGGTGGCGCGGTTGGTCTCGCCGCGCTCATGCGCCCGGGCCGCCTCCTCCAGGGGAACGACGGTGTCGAGCTCGGCCCGCAGCCTCCCGGCCTCGGCCAGCGCCGCGAGCTCCTTCATCCCCTGGTGGTCCGGCTCCACCAGCAGCACCTCGCTCCGGATGCCGGGCGTGTCGGGGACCCGGACGTCGCGGGGCGTGAGGGTGACGATGACGCCGCCGGGGCGCAGCGTCCGCACCGAACGCGGCCCGTACTCGCCGCCGATCGTGTCGAGCACCACGTCCACGTCCCGCACCGCCTCGGCGAAGTCGGTGGTGCGGTAGTCGATCAGCTCGTCCGCGCCCAGCCGCCGCAGCAGCGCGTGCTTCGGCTCGCTGGCGGTGCCGATGACGTACGCGCCGCGCGCCTTGGCGATCTGCACCGCCAGATGCCCCACCCCGCCGGCCGCGGCGTGGATCAGGACCCGCTGCCCCGGCCCGACACCGGCCGTGTCCACCAGGGCCTGCCAGGCGGTCAGCCCCGCCAGGGGGATTCCCGCGGCCTGCACGTGGTCCAGGTTGCCGGGCTTGCGCACGAAGTACCGGGACGGGGCCGTCACGTACTCGGCGTAGGCACCCGCGCCCTGCGGGTACTTCAGCATCCCGAACACCGCGTCGCCCGGCTTGTGCAACGTCACGCCGACACCGGTGGCCTCCACCACCCCCGACAGCTCCCACCCCAGCACGAACGGGGGCTGGAGATAGATCCCGAACGCCCGGTGCTTCCAGTCGGTCGGGTTGACCCCCGCCGCGTGCACCCGTACCAGTACCTCCGTCGGACCCGGCTCGGGCTTGGGCAGGTCGACCTCCTTGAGCACGTCGACGCCCCCGAGCACGTCCTGGCTGATCGCCCTCATGCCAGGTGGGGCGGGAAGCCGCCGGTGGCCACCGGGCCCCATCGCTCGGGAGTGACGCGGATGATCGACTTGCCCTGGTCGATCATGGCGGCGCGGTACTCGTCCCAGTCGGGGTGCTCGCCGGAGATGTTCCGGTAGTACTCGACCAGCGGCTCGACCGAGTCGGGCGCGTCGATCACCTCGGCGGTGCCGTCGATCTGCACCCAGGGGCCGTTCCACTCGTCGGAGACGACGATGACGCTGGCCCTGGGGTCGCGCTTGGCGTTGCGGGTCTTGGCACGTTCCGGGTACGTCGAGACCACCACCCGGCCCGCGTCGTCGACCCCGCAGGTCACCGGCGAGCCCTGCGGCCTGCCGTCGGCGCGGGTGGTGATCAGCAGGGCGCGGTGCCTGGGCCGGACGAAGTCCAGCAGGTCCGGCAGCGCCACCGTGGTGTTGGTCGCGATCGGCCTGGCCATCAGCGGCCCTCGGAGAATGAGTCCATGGCGCGATTATCCCGGGCCAGCATGCGCCGCTTGCCATGGGGAACGTCCTCCTGGAGGAGAACGGTGAACGTGTCCGGCAGCAGGGACGCGGGCTCGTCCTCGCCCAGGCACCACTCCGCGGGCAGGTGGGGGCGGTCGCGCAGCGCCTCCCGGGTGAACGCCTCCCACGCGAGGACTCCGCCGGGCGCCACCGCCCCCACGGCGGGGCCGAAGACGGCGCGATCCCAGAAGCCGGTGCACAGCACGAGCGCGAAGGCGGCCCGGGGCGGCGTCCACGTGCCCAGGTCGGCATGGACGAGCGTGATCAGATGGCGCAGGCCGCGGGCCTCGGCCTCCCGGGCGAGCAGGTCGAGGGCCACCTCGGAGACGTCCACCGCCGTCACGGGGCGCCCGGACGCGGCGGCCAGCAGGGCGCCGCCGGACGGGCCGGACGCGAGGTCGAGCATCGGCCCGTCCGGGGGCGGCAGGGCCAGTGCCCGCTCCGCCAGCGGGTGGGCGGTGAACGAGGCGCCCGCCTCGTACTTGGCGTTCCACCTCAGCCGGTCGGGATGGCCTGGCGGGACATGGCTCATGAGCGGCGCTCCAGCGGTAGGGCGAGCAGGCGGCGGCCGGCGGCTCGCCGATCCGCGTCCCCCATTCCAGGCACTGACGTCAGGCCGGTGTCAAGCGTGCTCCCGGGTGTGGCGTGCGAGGATCTCCGCCAGCGGCTCGCGGTGGTCGCAGGCGGCGAAGGCGAACGAGGCCGCCAGGGCGTCCAGCTCCCCGTCGTCCAGGCCCCGGAACAGCTCGGCGTACTCGACCGTCAGCGGCTGCGCGAACAGGATGTGCCGCACCAGGTCGTCGGCGAACTTGCGGCGCCCGGACGGGTAGGGGTCGAAGCCGGGGAACTCCTCGTCCATGAACGCGCGGATCGGTTCGATCAGATGCCGCACGCCCTCGTCCGTCGAGCCCCAGTGGTCGGCCCCCAGCCGCGCCTTCTTGGCCTGGAAGTCACCGAACCGCCTCATGTACGGGCTGTCCACGCTGGTGTGGACCAGACCCTGCACCCCGATGTCCTTGTACGTCCAGATCGACCACCCGGCGTCGTAGGCGTCGTAGATGGCGAGCTGGTCGCGGAGGATCTGGTAGCGCTGCGCGTCCCGGTCCGGGTCGCCGGTGTAGACCGGGCCGAACTCGCCCACCCAGATGGGCGTGCCGGTCCGCCGCATGTAGTCGCTGCGTTCGAGGAACTTCTCCTCAAGCCTGTCGCGATCGACCCATTCCCCTTCGGTGTACCCGGGGTACGGGCCGCCATGGACGAAGCCCGCCAGCGCGTAGTCGTGGCAGGTGTAGACGGTGTTGTCCGGCGGGTCCCCGAACATGTCGAACCGGGTGGAGTAGGTGTTGCCGTCCAAAAAGATCGTGTGGCGCGGGTCCACCTCGCGGACCGCGCTCACCAGCCGCTCGTAGAACGGGCCGATGACCTCCCCGGAGACGTCGGCGGGCTCGTTCAGCAGGTTGTGCCCGGCGACCCAGGGATGCTCCGCGTACCGGTCCGCGATCACCTGCCACAGGTGGACGAGCCGGTCCTGGAAGTGGGCGTGCTGCCAGAAGGACGGCAGGTGCGTGGGGTTGTCGCTGTGCCAGTGGTGGTTCTGCGCGCCGGGAGCCGCGTGCAGGTCCAGCACGGTGTAGAGGCCGTGCCGGGCACAAATGTCGATCACCCGGTCGAGGTGGCGGAACCCCGACTCGAGGATGGTGAACGGGGCGCGGTCGTCCTCGAAGTGCCGGTAGTTCAGCGGCAGGCGGACGCAGTTCAGCCCGAGCGAGGCCAGGTAGGCGGCGTCGTCCTCGCCGAAGAAGGCGGTCAGCAGCCGGTCGAAGAACCGGTGCGCCCGGTCCTCGCCGAGCACGCGGCCCACCTCCGCCCGCATCAGGCTCTCGGTGGACGGGTAGCCGGTGATGAAGTTCTCCATGTTCATCCAGCCCCCGAGCCCGACGCCGCGCAGCCGGACCTTCGCCCCGGTCCCGTCGGTCAGCGAGGTCCCGCTGACGCGGAGGAACCGCGCGTCGTCGGTCATGTGCTCTCCTTCCGCCACGCTCATCCTTCTCGGCTCACCCCGCCGCCTCTCGAAACTTTGTCGATACATTTCGGAAACTAGGGAGCGACGGTCCCGGGTGTCAATAGCCGAGGAAGCCGTGGCGGGAGACGGGAAGGCCCCGAAACATTTCGGAGTAGGATGCCACCAATCAGAAGGCGAGGTCTGTGTTGACGAATCGGATCCAGCGGCGAGTCACGATCACGACGATCGCCCGCGAGGCGGGGGTGTCGGTCTCCACGGTGTCGAAGGTCCTCAACGGGCGTGCGGACGTCGCCGACGGCACGCGCACGCGGGTGGAGGAACTGCTCGAGAAGCACTCCTACCCCCGGGCCCGGCGGCGTGGCTCCGATCCCGCGGGGCTGATCGACCTCGTCTTCGACGAGCTCGACAGCCCCTGGGCCGTGGAGATCATCCGTGGCGCCGAGGAGGTGGCGCACGCCGCGGGCGTCGGCACCGTCGTCTCGGCCATCCACGCGGCCGTCGAGCCGAGCCGTTCCGAGCCCGCCCGGCAGTGGCTGGACAACGTGGAACGCCGCCGCTCCGAAGGCGTCATCCTGGTGCTGGAGGAGCTGACCCCCGAGCAGCGCACCCGGCTTGAGGCGCTGAACGTCCCGTACGTGCTGATCGACCCGCGCGGCGAGCCCGACCCCGAGGTGCCCTCGATCGGCGCCGCCAACTGGGCCGGGGGGCTCGCCGCCACCCAGCACCTCATCGACCTGGGCCACCGCCGGATCGGCCTCATCGGCGGCCCCGCCGGAGTGCTGTGCAGCCGCGCCCGGCTGGACGGCTACCGGGGCGCCCTGGACACCGCCGGGCTGGCGCTGGACCCGGCGTTGATCCTGTACGGCGACTTCCACCACGAGAGCGGCTACATCCAGGGCGGCCGGCTGCTGGAGCTGCCCGACCCGCCGACCGCGATCTTCGCCGCGTCCGACCAGATGGCCTACGGCGCCTGCGAGGCCGCCCGCGAACGCGGCCTGCGCATCCCGCAGGACCTCAGCATCGTGGGCTTCGACGACCTGTCGGTGTCCCGCTGGTTCTCCCCGCCCCTGACCACCGTCCGCCAGCCCCTGGCCGAGATGGGCACCCTGGCCGCCCGCATGCTCTTCCGCCTCTCCCGCGGCGAGACCCTGGAGACCACCCGCGTCGAGCTGGCCACCCAGCTCGTGAAGCGGGAATCGACCGCCCCGCCGCCGGCGGCCTAGCCGTACACCTAGGCGAGGGCGGCGACCAGGTCCGTGAGGGTCCGGCCCAGCGGGGCGTCCACGCGCACGAGCGCCTCCCCGTCGCCCCGGGTGGGGCCCCGGTTGACGATGGCGACGGGGATGTTCAGGGCGGCGGCGTGGCGGACGAAGCGGTAGCCCGACATGACGGTCAGGGACGAGCCGAGGACCAGGAGGGTGGCGGCCCGCCCGGTCAGGTCGAAGCAGGCCCGGACGCGAGGTGCGGGAACGTTCTCCCCGAAGAAGATCACGTCGGGTTTGAGGACGCCGCCGCAGTGCTCGCAGCCGACCACCTGGAAGCCGGCGACCTGGTCGTCGTCGAGGGCGACGTCGCCGTCGGGGTTGACCACGGCGCTCTCGGCGTGCCAGCCGGGGTTGGCGGCGGTCAAGCGTTCGTGCAGGTCCTGACGGGGGCTGCGCCGGCCGCAGCCGAGGCAGAGGACGCGGTCGAGGGAGCCGTGCAGCTCGATCACGTCGCGGGCGCCGGCGGCCTGGTGGAGGCCGTCGACGTTCTGGGTGATGATCCCGGTCACCAGGCCGCGCCGCTGGAGTTCGGCGACGGCGCGGTGGCCGGCGTTCGGCCGGGCACGGGCGATGTGCCGCCAGCCCAGATGGCTGCGCGCCCAGTAGCGGCGGCGGGCCTCGGCGCCTCCCACGAACCGCTGGTACGTCATCGGCTCGGCCCGCCGCCTGCGCCCGGTCTCTCCCCGGTAGTCGGGGATGCCGGACTCGGTGGACAGGCCCGCGCCGCTCAGCACCACCACGTCGCCGTCGGCGACCAGGTCGGCCAGCAGTTCCCCCGGGGCCGCCTCAACCTGCGTTGTCACCCCTCCATGGTGCACGATCAGGGGCGGACGTCGATCCGGACCATCGGAGCCGGGGAACGGGAAGGTGCGGTCAGCCTCGGCAGCGGGTCGGAGAGAGCGGCCGGAACACCGCGCCCCGCACCGGCCTCAGCCCCTTGGACGGCAGCACGTGGTCGGCCCGCAGGTTGCCCGCCCCCGGCCCGGTAATCAGGCAGATTATTGACGGCCGTAACAGGGATGACTAGCGTCATGGGCAGGCCGGATTCTCGGGAGGGACGCATGCTGGAGGGCAAGGTCGCCGTCGTCACCGGCGCCGGGCGCGGGCTCGGCCGCGCCTACGCGCGGGCGATGGCGGCCGCGGGGGCCGCGGTGGTCGTCAACGACATCGACGCCGACGTGGCCGACGAGACCGTCGCGCTCATCGCGAGTGCGGGCGGGAAGGCCGTCGCCGAGCCCGGAGCCATCGGCGCGGCCGAGACGGCGGACGCGCTGGTCGCGCGGGCGGTGGAGGAGTTCGGCAGGCTGGACGTGATGTGCGCCAACGCGGGCGTCCTGCGCGACCGGACGCTGCGCAACACCTCCGACGAGGACTTCGACATCGTGATCCGCACCCACCTGCGCGGCACGTTCCAGCGCGCGGATCGGGGTGAGCCCGTCCCCGAGGCGATGCGCCGCCGCGGGCTCGGCACGGCCGACGACGCCGCGCCCGCGGTCGTGTTCCTGGCCTCCGACGCCGCGGCGGGCGTCACCGGGCAGTGCCTGGCCGCGGGCGGCGACCGCCTGGCACTGTGGTCCCACCCGCAGGAGGTGGCCGTCGCGGTACGGGACGGCGGGTGGACGCCGGAGACCGTCGCGGCGATCTTCCCGTCGGTGTTCGAGCCGCGCCTCCAGGACTACAAGCAGGCACCCCCGCCGGGAGCGGCCACGCCACCCGGAACCAGCACCCCCGAGAAGAAGGGCGCCCAGTGACCATGGCGATCGACCCAGGCGCCGTCACCGCCATCGATGTCCACGTCCACGTCCACGCCTCCGTCCGCTCCGGCGGTGCGAAGGACGGCGGCGAGACCCTGAAGGACATGGCCGCGTACTTCAAGGCCGGTGACGTCAGGGCCAACACCACCCGCGACATCGCCGCCTACTACCGCGAACGGAACATGGGCGCGGTGGTGTTCGGCGTCGACGTCAAGGGGCAGCGGAACGAGCACGCGGCGAGCAACGCGGAGATCGCGGAGCTGGCCGCCGAGAACGCCGACGTGCTGATCCCGTTCGCCAGCATCGACCCCACGCGCGGGGCGGACGGCGTACGGGAGGCCAAGGAGCTGCTCGCGTCGCACCCCGGCATCCGCGGGTTCAAGTTCCACCCCAACTCGCAGGGCTTCTTCCCCAACGACCGCGAGGTCTACCCGCTGTACGAGGTGATCGCCGAGCACGGCCGGATCGCGCTGTTCCACACCGGGCACACCGGGGTCGGCGCGGGCACCAGAGGCGGCGGCGGGATCCGGCTGAAGTACTCCAACCCGATGCACGTCGACGACGTCGCGGTCGACTTCCCGGACATGCCGATCATCCTCGCGCATCCCTCGTTCCCCTGGCAGGACGAGGCGCTGTCGGTGGCGTTGCACAAGCCGACGGTGCACATCGACCTGTCGGGATGGTCGCCCAAGTACTTCCCGCCGCAGCTGATCCAGTACGCCAACACGCTGCTCAAGGACAAGGTGATGTTCGGGTCCGACTATCCGGTGATCACGCCGGAGCGCTGGCTGGCCGACTTCGACAAGCTGCCGGTCAAGCCGGAGGTCCGGCCGCTCATCCTCAAGGACAACGCCGCCCGCCTCTTCGGGCTCGGGGGCGAATGATGAACGAGAACTTCGCCACCGTGCTGGAGACGGTCGCCGACGAGGCCGGCGACCGCGTCGCGATCATCCACGGGGACACCCGCAGGACGTGGGCCGAGCTCGACGAGCGCGCGTCGCGCCTGGCCGGGTTCCTGTCCGGCCGGGGCGTCGGGCACGGCGACCGGGTGGCCATCGCCATGTACAACGGCCCCGAGTACGTGGAAGTCCTGCTCGCCACGATGAAGGTGCGGGCGATGCCGGTGAACGTCAACCACCGGTACCGGGCACGCGAGCTGACCGAGATCTTCGGCGACTCGTCCGCCTCCGCGCTGTTCGTGGACGCCTCCCTCACCGGGGAGCTGGCCCGCGCCGAGGCGCCCCTGCTCAAGACGATCGTCCGGTTCGGGGAGCACGAGGGCGGCGAGGACCCGCTCGGCGGCCGGGCCGTCCCGTTCGCGGAGGCGCTGGCCGGCGAGCCGATGCCGCGCGTCCCGCGTTCCGGCGACGACCACTGGCTGATGTTCACCGGCGGCACGACCGGACGGCCCAAGGGCGTCCTGTCGCGGCACACCACGCTGTTCTCGATCGCCATCTCCAACGGCTACCGCGTCATGGAGGCCGAGACGCCCTCGGACCTGGAGGGGCTGCGCGCCTCGACCCGGCGGCTGCTGGAGCACCCGCGCCGCATGACCTTGCTGGTGCCGCCGCCGCTGATGCACGCCACCGGCGTCTACACCTCGTTCGGGGCGTTGCTGGCCGGCGGGACGGTCGTCTACCTCACCTCCCGCTCCTACGATCCCGAGGAGCTGGCGGAGCTGGCCGTCCGGCACGGGGCGACCGACCTGTGCCTGGTCGGTGACGTGTTCGCCCGCCCGCTCGTCGCCACCCTGGGCCGCGCGGCGCGGGAGGGACGCCCCTACGACCTGTCCTCGCTGCGCCGCGTGTTCAGCGTCGGGGTCACCTGGAGCGCGGAGGTCAAGGAGCAACTGCTGGCGTACTGCGACGCCATCCTGGAGGACGTGATCGCCGCGTCCGAGGGCGGCCCGTTCGCCCGCTCGGTGACCACCCGGCGCACCGGCCGGGTCCGCTCCACCTTCGAGCTGATGCCGGGCGCGCGGGTCCTGGACGACGAGGGCCGCGACGTCGAGCCTGGCTCGGGCACGGTCGGGAAGCTGGCCGCGCCCTCCTCGACCGAGGTCCGGTATCTGGACGACCCGGAGAAGAGCGCCGCGACGTTCGTCGACATCGACGGAACGCGGTACGTCATGCCCGGCGACCTGGCGACCCTCCAGAAGGACGGCTCGCTGGTCCTGCTCGGCCGCGGCAGCCGGGTGATCAACACCGGGGGCGAGAAGGTGTTCGCCGAGGAGGTGGAGCAGGTGATCGCCCGCTGTCCCGGCGTGGCCGACGTGATCGTGGTGGGCGTGCCGGACGAGCACTGGGGCCACCGCATCGCCGCCGTCGTCTCCCGGGAGCCGGGCGCCGGCGAGGACCTGGACGCCGAGACCATCAGGAACGCCGTGGCGGCCGAGCTCGCCGGCTACAAGAAGCCGCGGGACGTGGTGTTCGTCGAGCGGGTGCGCCGCAGCCCGTCCGGCAAAGCGGATCTGGCCTGGGCGCGTGACGCCGCGGCGCGAGCGCCGCAGGCGGGTTGAGAGAGGAGAGCGCAATGGCGACCACCGCCGTCGGAGTCGAGGGCCTGAAGGCCCTGGAAGGGCAGCACCTCGGTCACAGCGACTGGCTGGAGATCACCCAGGAGCGGGTCAACCGGTTCGCCGAGGCGACGGGCGACCACCAGTGGATCCACGTCGACGTCGAGCGCGCCGCCGCCGGGCCGTTCGGCGGGACGATCGCGCACGGCTACCTGACGCTGTCGCTGGTCCCCGTGCTGATGCCGCAGATCCTGAAGGTCGAGGGCTTCGCGATGGGGATCAACATGGGCACCAACAAGGTGCGGTTCCCCTCGCCCGTGCCGGTCGGCGCCAAGCTGCGCGCCGGCGCGTCCCTGGACCGGGTGACCCCGCTCCAGGGCGGCGTGCAGAACACGATCACGGTGACGTTCGAGGTCGAGGGGGCCGACAAGCCCGCCTGCGTGGCCGAGGTCGTCCTGCGCTACTACACCTGATGGCGGCCGCGCCCCCGGTGGCCGTGGGCCGCGCGCTGGTGCCGGTGACCGCGCGGACGAGTTAGGACGCCTCCAGCCGCGGCGCCCACTCCAGGACCCGCTCGGCGATGCGCTGCGCCGGGGCCTGGTACCGCCGCCGCAGCCGGAGCGTGACGTGCTCGGCGCGCACCGCGGGCCAGTCCGCGGGCAGGTGCTCGACGGGCAGCCGCGGGTCCTCCCTGACCAGCATCAGCCACTCGGTGAGCAGCAGCAGCTGGCGGGCCAGGTCGTCGCGCGCCTCGGGCAGCGGGTCGGGACGGTCCCAGCGGTCGAGGAACGCGCGGTAGCGGGCGGCCAGCGCGTCCAGGTCCCAGGCGTCGGCGATCATCTGGTCGACGTCGGTGGGGGCGAGCATGGTGGCGCGGAACGCCTTGACGTGCTCGACCACGTCCAGCCCGTCCAGCAGCCGGTCGACGTCCACGGCGGCGGGGGTCAGCCACAGCCCGTTCTGCAGCAGCCCGAACCCGGCCCACGACAGCCGGGAGCGCAGCAGGTGCCGGTCGCCCCGCTGGCGTTCGGGGAGGGAGAAGCCCAGCAGCGTCCAGTGGCCGTCCCAGTCGCGGTTGACCGCCGGCTGCCGCCAGATCCGCTCCTCGCCCTCGCGCAGCACCTCCCGGGCGCGGCCGGTGAGCCCGTAGTAGACGCGCTTGCCGTACCGGTAGCGGACCAGCAGGTCCCGGCGGGTCATCCGGGCCAGGGTGGAGCGCGCGGCGTGCTCCTTGACCCCGACCCGGTCGAGCACGTCGACCAGCGCGCCGGAGAACACCGCGTCGTCCGGCCGCCCGTACAGGTGGGTGCCGCAGAAGGTGAGCAGCAGCGACTGGGGGCGCATCCAGGGCGCGTCGGGGGAGCCGCGGCCCGGGGCGCCGCCGGGTGCCGCCTCGCGCAGGTCGTCGCCGCTCGTCACGGTTCCCCATTGTCGCGGTCGCGCGTGCCGGCGCGCGCCCCGCGGCGATCAATCGGCAAAGTCTTGACGCCCGTCATCAGAATTTCAGTGTAATGCCGATCGGCGCGCACGCCCGCCTGGTGGCGCCCGAGGTCTTCTACGCCCACCGGGCCCAGCCGGGACCGCGGGGCCGTCTTCACCCGGTGCAAGCCCGCCGCCGCGGCGGCGGGCCGGCCTCACCCGGCGCCGGCGAACCGCGCGGCGAGCCGCTCGAACACGTCGAGGAGGGCCGGGTCGTTGACGGCGCCGTCGCTGACCACCTTCGCCCGCGGGAGGCCCTGCAGCAGCCGCTTGACCGGGATCTCCAGCTTCTTGCCCGTGATGTTGTACGGGATCCCCGGCACGTCGATCATCTCGTCGGGGACGTGCCGGGGCGAGCACCGGGCGCGCAGCTCGGCGGCGATGTGCTCGCGCAGGCCCTCGTCCAGCTTCGCGCCCTCGACCGGCGCGACGAACAGCACCAGCCGCCCCGGGCCGCCCTCCGGGTCCTCCAGGTGCACCACCATGCTGTCGGCGACCTGCGGCACGTCGTCCAGGACGGCGTAGAACTCGGAGGTGCCCAGCCGGACCCCGCCGCGGTTGAGGGTGCCGTCGGACCGTCCGGTGATCCGGCACGAGCCGTGCTCGTCGAAGATCACCCAGTCGCCGTGCCGCCACAGCCCCGGGTACATGGAGAAGTAGGTCTCCCGGTACCGCACGTCCCCCGGGTCCTTCCAGAAGTAGATCGGCATCGACGGCATCGGCTTGGAGATCACCAGCTCGCCGGGCTCGCCGATCACCGGGCGCCCGTCGGCGTCCAGGGCCTCGGCCAGGACGCCCAGGTTGCGGCAGGCGATCTCGCCCGCGCGGACGGGCAGCATCGGCGACCCGCCGACGAACCCCGTGCACACGTCCGTGCCGCCGCTGCCCGACTGCATGTAGAGGTCCGGGTTGACGTGCGTGTAGACCCAGCGGAAGCCCTCGGCGGGCAGCGGCGAGCCGGTGGACAGCATCCCGCGCAGCCGCGACAGGTCGAACATCCTGCCCGGCTCGTGCCCCTTGCGGCGCGCCCGCATCAGCATCGCCGCGCCGCAGCCGAACGTGGTCACCCCCGTGTCGGCGATGACCCGCCACAGCTCCAGGTCGTCGGGATGGGCGGAGCTGCCGTCCATCAGCACGATCCCCGCCCCGACCAGCAGCGCGGCGATCACGTTGTTCCACATCACCCAGCTGGTCGTGCAGTAGACGAAGTAGCGGTCGCCGGGGCGGATGTCGGCCTGGAAGCTCTGGTTCTTCAGCTTCTCGATGACGATGCCGCCGTGCGAGTGGACGATCGCCTTGGGCAGCCCCGTGGTCCCGGAGGAGAACAGGATCCACAGCGGGTGGTCGAAGGGCACGGCCGCGTACGCCGGCGGCGCCGGCTCGGCGAGCAGCGCGTCCCAGGTGAGGTCGCCGACCGCGCCGCCCTCCTCCGGGTCGAGGTACGGGACGGCGACCGTGGTGCGCACGGTCGGCAGGCTCGCCCGGATCGTCGCGACCTCGCCGCGCCGGTCGATCTCCTTGGTCCCGTACCGGTAGCCGTCCACGACCAGCAGCACGACCGGCTCGATCTGCTGGAAGCGGTCCAGCACGCTGCGCGTCCCGAACTCCGGCGCGCAGGCCGCCCAGATCGCGCCGAGGCTCGCGGTGGCCAGCATCGCGATCACCGCCTCGGGGATGTTGGGCAGGTACGCCGCCACCCGGTCGCCCTCGCGCACGCCCAGCTTGCGCAGGCCCTCGGCGGCCCGCGCGACCGCGTCGCGCAGCTCGCCGCGCGTCAGCTCGCTCGGCCCGCGGGTCTGCGACCGGGCGATGACCACGGTCTCCTCGTCCGGTCCGCGCAGGCAGTTCTCGGCGAAGTTGAGGGTGGCGCCGGGGAACCAGCGGGCGCCGGGCATCGACGCGTCGGCCAGCACCCGCTCGGGCGCCGAGTGCGCGATCGGCTCGAAGAAGTCCCAGACCGCGCCCCAGAAGCCGGTGAGGTCCTGCACCGACCAGCGCCACAGCTCGTCGTAGCCGTCGAACGTCAGGCCGCGCTCGCGGGCGGCCCACTCCAGGAACCGGCCGAGGCCGCTGGCCGCGATCGATTCGGGCGTCGGTGTCCACAGGATCTCGCCACGGGTCTCACCGGACGCGGATTGCTGCACATCGATGCTCATGAACGTCCTTCTCGGGACGGGAAATGCACGCGTTCACCATGCGTTACCGGCGTACCGTCCCGAAAGTCGCCTTCCGCCCTCCGGTAGGGTCGGGGTCCTCATGCCGACACCTCCATCCCTTTCCCCGTCCGCGGTGGCCGCGCGCCTGCGCGCCGCGGGCTGCGTGTTCGCCGAGGACGAGGCGGACCTGCTGATCTCGACGGCGCGCACGCCCGGCGAACTGGAGGAGATGGTCGCGCGGCGCGCCGCAGGGCTGCCCCTCGAACACGTCCTGGGATGGGCGGAGTTCCACGGCCTGCGGATCGCCGTGGACCCCGGCGTCTTCGTCCCGCGCCGCCGCACCGAGTTCCTGGTGGACCAGGCCCTCGGGCTCGCCGCGTCACCGCGCGTCGTGGTCGATCTGTGCTGCGGCTCGGGCGCGGTCGGCGCGGCGCTGGCCGCCTCCCTGGGCCCGGTGGAACTGCACGCCGCCGACATCGACCCCGCCGCCGTCCGCTGCGCGCGCCGCAACCTCGCCGGTGTGGGGCGCGTGTACGAGGGCGACCTCTACGAGCCCCTCCCGGACGGCCTGCGCGGCCGGGTGGACATCCTGGCGTCCAACGTGCCCTACGTCCCGACCGGCGAGGTCGCCCTGCTGCCCGCCGAGGCACGGCTGCACGAGCCGAGGACGGCCCTGGACGGCGGCGCGGACGGGCTGGAGGTCATGAGGCGGGTGACCGAGGGCGCGCCCGAGTGGCTGGCACCCGGCGGGATCCTGCTGTTCGAGACCAGCGAACGGCAGGCGCCCGCGGCCCTCGACGCCGTCGCGGACGGCGGCCTGGAGACGCGGCTCGCGTCCTCCGGCGACCTTCACGCCACCGTCGTCATCGGGATCCGCGCCCCCTAGACGTCGCCGCGCCACGGCGGGTCCGCGCCGGGGACCAGGCAGGTCCGCGCCGCGTTCTGCACGGCGAACTCCACGGCCCGCTCCACCTCGTCCAGCGTCAGATCGGGCAGGCGCCCGCCCAGCCTGCCGTGCTCGTCCAGCCAGTGCAGGAGCCCGGCGTTGAACGCGTCCCCGGCCCCCACCGTGTCCACCGGGTCGATCGGGGGCGCGGGGACGGTGACGCGGGCGCCGTCCAGCGAGGCCAGGGCGCCCCGCGCGCCGAGGGTGACGACGACGAGCCGGACGCCGTCGCGGTGGAAGGCGTCGCAGGCCCGCTCCGGCGCGGCGCCGGGCCACAGGTGCTCCAGGTCCTCGTCGCTGAGCCGGAAGAGGTCGGCGAGCGACGTCCACCGGCCGAGCCGCTCGCGGTACAGGTCCGGCGCGACGAACGACGGCCGGACGTTCGGGTCGATCGAGACGGTCGCCCCGGCCTCCCGGGCCGCGCCGAGCAGGGTCTCGATGAGCGGGCCTCCCGGATCGCGGGCCAGGGCCATCGACCCGGCGTGCACGCACCTCACCCCGCCCGGGTCGAGGCGGGCGAGCTCGTCCGGCGTCCACTGCCAGTCGGCGGTTCCGTCGGCGTAGAACGCGTAGGCGGCGCGCCCGCTCGGGTCGAGCGAGGCGATGGCGAGGGTGGCGGGCTCGGGGGCGGCCACGGCGGCGGACAGATCGACCTTGGATCCGGCCAGGTGGTCCCGGATCAGGTCGCCGAGCGGCCCGGTGGCCAGCCGTCCCAGGAACGTGGTGGGCGTGCCGAGCCGGCTCAGGCCCACGGCCGTGTTGACGGGGCTGCCGCCGGGGCGCACCCGCAGGTTCAGGACGCCCGTCCCGGCCTGACCGGACGGGAGGAAGGCGTCGGCCACCGCCTCGCCGATCACCGCGATGTGGTTCATGGGCCAAGCCTCCCGCGAAGGCGTCCGGCGGGAAAGGCCGGGTCGGCCGTCGCCGCGGGCGGCCCCCTCCCGTACGGTGCTGGCATGGGGGAGATTGGCACGGTCGGCCTGGTGCTGCATCCCGAGCGGAACCCGCAGACCGCCGTCAACACGATCGTCGGATGGGCCACGAGCCGGGAGGCCACCGTGCTCGGCCTGCCCGACGAGGTGGACAGGATCGACTGCGCCGCCGTCCCGGTGGAGGAGCCGGAGCTGGTGGACCGCGCCGACCTGGTGGTCAGCCTGGGCGGGGACGGCACGATGCTGCGGAGCATGCGGCTGGTCTGCGGACGTCCCACGCCGGTGCTCGGCGTCAACCTGGGCCGCCTGGGCTTTCTCGCCGAGATCGACGTCGACCAGCTGCCCGACGCGCTGACCTCCATCGACCGGAACCGCTACACGGCCGAGCCGCGGATGGCGGTGATCGCCACGCTGCCGGACGGACGGTCCCTCCCCGCGTTCAACGACATCGCCATGGTGCGCTTCCCCGGCGACGGGCTGACCGCCGTGGACGTGTCGGTGGGGGGCCACTCGTTCGTCCGGTACTCCGGGGACGCGGTGATCGTGGCGACGGCGGCCGGGTCCACGGCCTACAGCTTCGCCGCCGGGGGGCCGATCGTCTCGCCCGCCGTGGAGGGCTTCCTGGTGATCCCGGCCTCGGCGCACTCGGCGTTCAACCGGGCGATCATGCTGTCGGCGGAGGAGCGGGTCACCCTGGAGCTGCTGCCGACCTCGGGGACGCTGGCCCTGGAGGTGGACGGCCAGGTCCATGCCCATCTGGAGGTGGGGGACCGGGTGACCGTCGCCGCCATCCCCGCCGCGGCCCGGGTCGTCCGGCTCGGCGTCAGCACCTTCTACGAGCGGGCACGCCGCAAGCTCCGGGTCAGCGGGAGCGTGGAGGCCGACATCCTCTAGGGTCCCTTCGCCCCAAGATCCTTTACCCGGTTCGGATGGGAATTTTTCGGATGTCCTCCGACTTGGATGGGGTGTCCCGACGACGTACTCTCTCGTTCAAGGAGGTCAGCGACCCATGAGCGCGTCTCTCGCCAACCCCCGCCGCACGCGCCTTGATCACTGGCCCGTGCGCGTTCCGGCGCCCAAGCGCGACGAGGACCGCGACCGCGAGCGCGACACCGCGCCTCGCGAGGAGGACCGGCGGCCCGAGGCGGCCTGACGGCCCTTGGCGCCGCCGTCCCCGGCCCCGCCGCCCATGGCGGGCGGCGGACCGCGCGCCCAGTATGGGAGGCATGGCCTTCCCCGCGTACATCGGCACCGGCACCACCGATCCCGCTCGCCGCGGCAGGGACTTCGGCGAGCGCGCCCGTGACGGGATCCGCCGGACGTTCGACTCCTACCTCGACCTGTTCGCCCTGATGGGCGGCGACGACCGGGCCGCGATCCGCGGCTGGGGCGAGCAGGCCCTGCACCGCACCGCCCTGTGGGCGCCCGCGCTGGCGGACGAGATCGCCGCGATCGCGGCCGGGGCGGACCTGCCCGCCTGGCGGATCGGCGCCCTCAACGCCCGCACCGAGATCCTCGCCGCCCTCCGCGCCGGGAACCGGGGCGAGTGCTCCACGGCGGTCGCGCTCCCCGGACGTGGCCTGCCTCCCCGCACCATCCAGACCTGGGACTGGCACGTCCGCATGCGGCACGTGGGCGTGCTCCGCGCCTACCGGCCGCGGGAGGGGCGTGAGGTCCGCACCTTCACCGAGTTCGGCGTGCTCGCCAAGATCGGGGTGAACTCCGCCGGGCTCGGCGTCCACTTCAACATCCTCAAGCACACCGCCGATGGCGACGGGATCGGCGTGCCCGTCCACCTGGTGGCCCGCCGCATCCTGGACGAGGCGTCCACACTGGACGAGGCGATCGGCATCGCCGGCGACGCGCCCGTCTCGGCGTCCAGCGCCATCACCGTCGCGACGTACGACGGCCGCCAGGGCGACGCCCGCGTGCTGGAGCTGTCACCCGCCGGGCTCGGCGTCGTCCCGCCGGGCGGGGACGGTTTCCTCCCGCACACCAACCACTTCCTCGACCCGGCGCTCGCTCCGGGGGAGTGGCACACCGACGACCGTCCCGGCAGCCACGACCGTCTGGCGCTGCTGCGGAAGCGATCGTACGCGCTGGCGAGCCGCGATCCCGGACTGCGGGCCGGGGCCCTGCTCAGCCACGCCCCCGGCCCTCCCGTGTGCGCGCACGCCGACCCGTCCCGGCCGCCGGACGAGCACTGGGAGACGCTCGCCACGATCATCCTCGACCTGAAGGACCACCGCCTGCGCGTCCACGAGGGCGGCCCGTGCGAGGCGACCCCCGCCACCTGGCAGACGTTCTAGCCGGCCGTTCTGGCCGGCCGATCTAGCCGGCAGCGTTCGGGGGAGCGGTGGAGTCACGGACGATCAGGCTCGCCGGAAGCAACAGAGAGCGAGGCGGGCGCTCGGGGTTGTCCAGGCAGTCGAGCAGCATGCGGGCGGCCTCGGCGCCGAGCTCGTGGTGCGGGACCCCGATGGTGGTGAGCGGCGGGCGCAGCTTGTCCAGGAACGGCATCCCGTTGTACCCGACCACGCTGATGTCGCGCGGACAGGCGATGTCCCGCTCGGCGAACACGTCGTAGCAGCCCAGCGCGATCAGGTCGTTGCCGGCGACGACGGCGGTGAACTCCGCGCCGCCGTCCAGGAGCAGGCGCATCGCGGCGGCGCCGTCGTCCTCGCTCCAGTGCGCGCATTCGACGATGAGCTGCGGGTCGTCGTCGAGCCCGTGGTCGCGGACGGCGTGCCGGAACGCGCGGGCGCGCGTCACGCCCGTGGACGTGTTGAGCGGCCCCGCCAGATGCGCGATGCGGGTGTGGCCGAGACCGGCGAGATGGGAGACGGCCAGCGCGACGCCGGCCGCGTCGTCCCCGGCCACGAACGGCAGCGCCGGATCCTGGACGCGGCGGTTGACCAGCACCATCCGCACGTCCTGCTCGCGCAGCCTGCGCAGCAGCGGGTGGTCCAGCACCGCGGTGGCGATGATCAGTCCCTCGACCTGCCGGGACCGCAGCGACTCGATCAGCGACCGCTCGCGCTCCGGATCGTTGTCGGTGTTGACGATCAGCGCGCTGTAGCCCGCGTCCTCCAGCACCGCCTCGATGCCGCGCACGATCGGCGGGAACAGCGGGTTGGTCAGGTCGGGCAGGACCAGGCCGACCGTGGCGGACCGCGCGGTCTTGAGGCTGCGCGCGATCGGGTTGGGCTGGTAGCCGAGCGCGTGCGCGGCCCGCGTCACGCGCCGCACCGTCTCGGGGCTCACCAGGTCGCGCGCCTTGGGGTTGAGCGCGCGGGACGCGGTGGCGGGGTGGACGCCCGCGGCCTCGGCGACGGTGCGGAGCGTGGGCTGCCTCGGCTCGCCGGAGCCGCCCGGCTCCTCCTGGGGCTGGTCCGGCTTCATCGTCCGTGCTCCCCCTCCGGCCGTGTCCAGCGGGTGCGTCCCACGGTCGCGGCCAGGCCGAGCGGCACCGCCAGCGCCGCGGCCATGGCGAAGATCTCGGCGTACCGTCCCGCCTCGGCGTACCCCCCGGCCAGGACGGCGGCCAGGGCGCTGCCCAGGAACAGGGCCATGGCGAAACCGGCGATGACGGTGGCACGCGCGCAGGGCAGCACCTCGGTCGCCCAGGTCTGGAGGGACGAGTGCATCGACACCCACGCCAGGCCCAGCAGCGCCGCCGCGGGCAGCGCCAGCTCGGGAGCGCGCGACAGCGCGGTCAGCGCGCAGGCCGCCGTGGCCGACACGGCGCCGAACGCGATGAGCCTGGACGTGTGGACGCGCTGCGCCGCCTTCCCCGCGAGGCGCGCGCCCCCGAGCACGGCGATCCCGTACGCGGCGGTGACCGCGCCCGCGACCGACCCGCTCGCGCCCGTCGCCTCCACGGCCGCGGGCAGCAGGGTCAGCGCGCCGAGCACCACCATCCCCTCCACGAACGCCAGCCCGAGCACCATCAGGGTGGGACGGGAGCGGGCGACGGCCGCCACGGGGGCGAGCACGCTGGCGTTGGCGCGCAGCAGCGGCGGCTCCGGGACGCGCCCCAGCGAGGCGGCGAGCAGCAGCGCCGCGGCGCCGGTGATGGCGAACACCAGCCGCCAGCTCGTGTACTGCGCGAGCGCGCCCGCGCCCGCCGAGGCCAGCGCGGTGCCCAGCGCCGCCCCCGTCATCAGGTTGGTGATCTGCGGCTGGCGGCGCGGTGCCGGGACCGTGTCGCCGACGTACACCAGGCACGCCGGGATCGCCGCGCTGAAGCAGGCGCCGGCGAGCCCCCGGGCGATCGCCAGGCCCGGCGCCGACCCGAGCGTCGCCGCGACGGCCGTCGCGGTGGCGGCCAGGACGAGCGCGGTGCGCATGGTGCGCACCAGCCCGAAACGGTCGGCGATCATGCCCCACAGCGGCTGCGTCAGCCCGTACGCCAGGAAGTAGGCGCTGGCCGCGTGCACCATCGCCGACAGCGGCGTGCCCAGGTCGCGGGCCATCGCGACCAGCATCGGCGCCATCGCGAACCGGTCCAGCGTGCTGACGAAGGTGACCAGGAGGAGCTGGCGGGGCGCCCGTTCGGGGCGGTCGCCGGGGGCCTGGCCGCGCCGGCGGGTTCGCCTCATCGGGCGTTCGCGGCGGGCAGGTCGAACAGCCCGCGGGACGGGTCGAGCGCGCCCGTGAGCGCGTCGCCGCCGCCCCGCCCGCCGGGCAGGTGACGGCGGCGCAGGGCGATGGCGGCCTCCAGCGCGGGCAGGTCGACGGATCCGTCCGCGATCAGCCCCTCGTGCGGGTCCTTCAGCCGGTCGAGGTAGCGGACCGCCAGCGTGCCGTCCAGGCCGAGCGCCGCGGCCGCCTCCTTGGCGACGACGTCGTCGGCGGTGCCCGTGGCGATCCGCCCGGCGGTGTCGCGGAGCGCGGCGGCGAGGGCGTGCACGGCCTCGCGGTCGCGGTCGCCCGCCATCGCCAGCACCGTCCCGAGGTACGGGCGGGGGACGCTCGCGATGCGGAGGGCTCCGGCGTCCTCCGCGCGCAGCTCGTTGCCCGCGTTCAGCATCGTGGCGTCGCAGCGTCCGGACAGCAGCGCCTGGAGCCTGCGGGGCGTGGAGCCGAGCGGCAGCACGCGGTAGGCGTCGCGGTCCAGGCCGAACGACTCCAGCAGCGCGTACATCGCGAGCGCGAACCCGGAGGCGGACACGTCCACCCCGATGGTCGCGCCGCGCAGGGCGTGCGCGGAGACGACGCCGGGACGCCCGTACAGCGCGAGCCCGAGACCGCGGTCGACGCCCGCGACGATCCGCACGTCGGCGGTGGCTCCCAGCGGGTTGTCCGGGACGAAGCGGTAGGCGATGACGTTGTCGGGGCTGGTGAGCGCCGCGTCGAGCTCGCCGTCCAGCAGCGAGCGGAACTGGGCCGGCGAGGACGGAACCGGGCGTTCCTCCACCTCCAGGCCGTACCGGGCCAGCACTCCCAGCCGCGCCGCCGCGCGCAGCGGCACCGACGGGCTGAACGTGCCGACCACCAGACGCCGCGTCACGAGAGGCCCTCCCTTGCGCACCCGGCCACCACACTCGATTGCATCCTCCGCGCGAAAGACGCGCGACACCCTTGACAGTAGCAGGAACACACAACATGCTCGGGCCCATCGCAATCGATTGCGGTGATCGATCAGGCGTCACCAGGCTCACCGAGGAGGGCTCATGACCGCCTCATCCCCCCGGCCATCCACCCTGCGGCGCGCGACGGCCCTCGCGGCGGCACTCACCCTCCTTCTCCCGCTCACCGCGTGCGGCGAGCGGCCGTCGGAGCAGTCGAGGGACAGCGACAAACCGCTGGTCATCGGCGCCTCGCTGCCGCTGACCGGCGACTTCGCCCAGCCCGGCAGCGAGGCGAAACGCGGCTACGAGATCTGGCGCACCATGGTCAACGCCAAGGGCGGCGTGCTCGGCCGCCAGGTCCAGCTCAAGATCACCGACGATGCCAGCAGCCAGGACACGGTGGTCGCCGACTACACCAGGCTCATCACCCAGGACCGGGTCGACCTGCTGCTCGGCACGTTCTCCTCGCTGCTGAACCACCCCGCGTCGGCGGTGGCCGAGAAGAACCGGATGGTCTTCGTCGAACCCGCGGGCGGCGCGCCCAACATGTTCGACCGCGGCTTCAAGTACCTGTTCTTCGCGCAGCCCGCCACCGCGCCGCGGCAGGCCGACGTGTTCGTCGACTACATCAAGTCGCTGCCCGCCGACCAGCGGCCCAAGACCGCCGCCTACCCCAGCCAGGACGACCCGTTCGCCGCGCCCGTCATCGAGTCGATGCGGCGGCAGCTCGAACCGCTCGGCGTGCGGACCGTCTACAGGTCCACGTACCCGGCCGACACCACCAACTTCCAGAGCGTCGCCAGCACCCTGGCCGACCGCAAGCCCGACCTCATCGCGCAGGGCGCGGTGTTCGAGGACGGCGTCGGGCTCGTGCGCTCGCTCAAGCAGCTGAACTACTCGCCGAAGATGCTGTTCCAGACCTCGGCGCCCAGCAACTCCAGCCAGTACGCCAACGGCGTCGGCGTGGCCAACACCGAGGGCGTCTTCTACACCGTCAGCTGGAACCAGGCGGCCAAGACCCCGCTGAACGCCGAGTTCGTCGCCGCGTACAAGAAGGCGTACGACAACGCCGACCCGGCCGAGGACGCCGCCGACGCCTTCGCCGCCGCGCAGGTGCTCCAGGCGGCCGTCGAGGCGGTCGGCGAGGTCGACCAGGACAAGATCCGCGACTGGCTGCACGCCAACACCGTCCAGACCATCCTCGGCCCGCTCAGCTGGAAGCCCACCGGCGAGCCCAACGGCAAGTTCCTGCTCGCCCAGTGGCAGTCCGGGCGCGTCCAGGTCGTCGGCCCGCCCGACCTGGCCACCTCGCGCGTCATCATCAACCCCAAGCCGGGCTGGAAGTAGCCGATGACGCAGCTCACTCAGGCGATCGTGCTGGGGCTGCTGATCGGCGGGGTGTACGCGCTGATGGCCTCGGGACTCACCCTGATCTTCGGGGTGATGAACATCATCAACATCGCGCACGGCGCGTTCCTGGTGCTGATCGCCATGGTCACGTGGTGGATGTGGCGGGAGACCGGCATCGACCCGATCGTCGCGTCGGTGGTCACCACCCCGCTGATGTTCGCCTTCGGCTGGGTGGTCTACACGCTGGTGATCTCCCGGGTGCGGAACGCGCCGCCGTCCATGTCCGTCCTGCTGACCTTCGGCTTCGCGATGGTCATCGAGGGCGTGCTGAACGTCACGGCGGGCAACAAGTTCAAGTCGGCCGCCCCGTCCTACTTCGAGGAGTCGTTCAGGGTCGGCGGGATCTCGCTGCCCAAGGCGCAGCTGTTCGGGTTCCTGGCGGCGATGGCGGTGCTGGCCGTCCTGTACTTCGTGCTCACCCGCACCTGGACGGGACGCGCGATCCGCGCCGCGACGCAGAACCCCTCGGGCGCCGCGCTGGTCGGGGTCGGCGCGTCCGGCACCGCCGCCCTGGCGTTCGCGATCGGCGCCGCCACCACCGGCGTCGGCGGGTCCATCCTGTCGGTGCTGTACCCGTTCTTCCCGGCGTCCCACTACGACTGGATCTCGCGGCTGCTGGGCATCGTGGTGCTCGGCGGCATGGGCAGCCTGCCCGGCGCGCTGGCCGGCGCGACCATCCTGGGCCTGGCCGAGACGCTGACCGCCACCTACGGCTCGCTGGCCTGGTCGACCCTGGTCTTCTACCTCGTCATCATGGCCGTCCTGCTCTTCCGCCCGCACGGCCTGTTCGGCGCGCGGCTGCGGGAGGACGCGCCATGACGGAACGGGAGAGCGCGCCGAAGAGCACGGGGCCGCTGAGGCGGATCCCCCGGATCCATCTGATCGCCCTGGCATGCCTGCTCGCGCTGCTGCTGTACCCGGTGATCAACCCGTGGGAGCCGTACCCGCAGGGCGTCCTGCTGCTCGGGTTCCTGCTGGCGGTGCAGGCGTCCGCCTGGAACATCATCTCCGGGTACGCGGGCTACGTCTCCATCGGCCACAGCATGTTCCTCGGGCTCGGCGCGTACACCGCGGGCATCATGGCCGTGCGGTGGGACGTCAACCCGCTGCTGTCGGCGCCGCTGGGCGGGGTCGTGGCGACGGTCATCGCGGTGGCGATCGGGTCGGTGGTGCTGCGCACGCGCGGCCACGCCTTCGTCATCATCACGATCGCGATGCTGCTGGCCGCGCAGATCCTCGCGGTGAACGCCCGGGGCCTGACGCTGGGCTCGGACGGCATCACGCTGCCCCTGCCGTTCTGGGGGCGCGACTACCAGAACATCCCCTTCTACTACATCTTCCTGGTCATGGTCGTGCTGACCGTGGCGTTCAGCGCGTGGCTGCGCCGCACCAAGTTCGGCGCCGGGCTGGTCGCGATCCGCGAGGACGAGGGCAAGGCCGCCTCGATCGGCGTCAACACGACCCGCTTCAAGATCGTGGCCTATGCGGCGAGCGCGTTCCCGATCGGGGTGGCGGGCTCCGTCTACGCCTACTACCTGACCTTCATCAACCCGGTCGGGTCGTTCGCGATCCTGGGCAGCGTCACGATCGTCCTGGCCTGCCTGGCCGGTGGGCGCGGGACCCTGTACGGCCCCGTCCTCGGCGCGTTCGTGGTCAACCTGGTCAGCGAGGCCGCCAACGTCTACGGGGGCGGTGACTCGGCTCGGGTGCTGCTGTTCGGGCTGGCGCTGATGGTGGTGGTGCTGTTCCTGCCCAGGGGATTGCTGCCCACGGTCGAGTCGTGGTGGCGCCGCCGTCACCCCGCCGACGTCGAGTTCATCGACCAGAAGGGCGCGCTGGAGGCACGGGCCGCGCGGTCCGGTCCCGACCTGCCGTCTCCGGCCGTCTCACGCGCCGCGCGGGCCTCCGACGAGGCCGGCGCGGGACGGGTGCTGCTGGAGGTGCGCGGCGCGTCCAAGCGGTTCGGCGGGCTGAGGGCGGTGGACGGCGCCGACCTGACCGTGCGGCAGGGCACCATCACCGGGCTGATCGGGCCCAACGGGTCCGGCAAGACCACGCTGTTCAACCTGGTCACCGGCGGGATGACGGCCGACGCCGGGGAGATCTGGTTCGACGGGCGGCGGATCGACCGGCTACGGCCCTGGGTGCGGGGCCACCTCGGGCTCGGCCGCACCTACCAGGTGACCCGGCTGTTCAAGGACATGACCGTCCAGGAGAACGTGGTCGCGCCGCAGCCCGACGCGCGCTGGCGGACGATGGTGGCCGGCGCCGTGCGCGGCCACGAGGCCGAACGGGCGCGCGAGCTGCTCGACATCGTCGGCCTGGCGCGGTTCGCGGACGAGCCCGCGGGCTCGCTGTCCTTCGGGCAGCAGAAGCTGGTCGAGCTGGCGCAGGTGCTGATGCTGGAGCCGAAGCTGATCCTGCTGGACGAGCCCGCGGGCGGCGTGAATCCCAGCATGCTGGGCGTGCTGACCGGGGTGATCCGCGAGCTGAACGCGGCCGGGATGACCTTCCTGATCGTCGAGCACAACATCCCGCTGGTGCTGGAGCTGTGCGACCCGATCGTGGTGTTCTCGCGGGGCAGGCCGATCGCCGAGGGCCCGCCGGGAACGATCCGCGAGGATCCCGCCGTGATGGACGCCTACCTGGGCGAGGACTTCCGCCTGGAGCCGGCGGGGCCCGCCGGGCCTCCGGCCGGGGAGGGGGCGCGCTGAGATGCTGACGCTGACCTCGGTGGTCGCCGGCTACGGCGGCGGCATGGTGCTCCGCGGCGTGGACCTGCACTGCGCGGAGGGGACGATCACCTGTGTGGTCGGCCCGAACGGCGCGGGCAAGTCCACCGTGCTGCGCGTGATCAGCGGGCTGCTGCGGTGCGGCGAGGGCGAGATCACGATGGACGGCGAGCCGATCGGCGACCGCACGCCCGACGAGATCCTGCGCCGCGGGATCGCGCAGGTGCCGCAGTCGCGGGCGCTGTTCCCCACCATGTCCGTGCACGAGAACGTGCTGATGGGCGGGTACCTGATCCGCAAGGACCGGGCGCTGCTGCGCGAGCGCCTGGACATGGTGCGCGAGCGCGTCCCGATCGTGGCGGAGCGGGCCCGCGACCACGCCGGCAACCTCAGCGGCGGGCAGCGCCGGATGGTGGAGATCGCCCGCTGTCTGATGCTGGACCCCAAGATCATCCTGCTGGACGAGCCGTCGCTGGGCCTGGACCCGCAGAGCCTCGCCGGGGTGGCCGGGCTCATCGGCGACCTGCACCGGTCCGGCACCACGGTGCTGCTGGTGGAGCAGAACGTCCGGCTCGGGCTCGGGCTGGCCACGCACGGCGTGGTGATGGAGGGCGGCAAGGTCAGGATGGCCGGTCCCGCCGCGTCCATCAGGGACGACCCGGAGATCGCCGCGCTGTACCTGGGCGGCGCTCCCGGCACGGCGCCGCCACCGCTCCCGGGCGGCACGGCGGCGCCCTCCGATTCACAGAAAGGCGGAGCATGGACGATCGGGTCGCGTCGGCCATCGCACACTGGGGACCGCGCTTCACCACCAATGGGGTGACCGTCGCCGACTTCGGCCGGGTCACCCAGGGGCTTGAGCACTGGCGGGACTGGTGCGCGGCCTGGTCGGCGGTCGCCGCCGAGCACGAGACGCTGGGACGGGACGCCCTGGCCGAGGGCCGCGCGCTGTCGGCGGGACAGCATCTGGAACGCGCCGCGATCTACTACCACTTCGCCAAGTTCGTGTTCGTCGAGGACCTGGACCAGATGCGCGAGGCGCACGCGAACGCGGTGCGGTGCCTGAACGACGCCCTGCCGCACCTGTCCCCGCCGGGGCACCGCGTCGAGATCCCGTTCGAGGGATCGCGGCTGGCCGGCGTCCTGCGGGTCCCCTCCGGCGGCGCCGCTCCGTACCCGGCCGTGCTCCTGATCTCCGGGCTCGACTCCACGAAGGAGGAGCAGCGCACCGTCGAGCGGACCTTCCTCGACCGCGGGATCGCCACGTTCAGCGTGGACGGCCCGGGGCAGGGCGAGGCCGAGTACGACCTGCCCATCCGCGGCGACTGGTCACGTCCCGGCGAGGCGTTCCTGGACGCGCTGGGCGCGCGGCCGGAGATCGACGCGGACCGGATCGCCGTGTGGGGCGTCAGCCTCGGCGGCTACTACGCGCCGCGCGTCGCCGCCGCCGTGGGCGACCGCGTCAAGGCGTGCGTGGCGCTCGCCGGCCCGTACGACTTCGGCGACTGCTGGTCCGGGCTCCCCGCGCTCACCCGCGACACCTTCCGCGTCCGGTCGTCCGCCGGGACCGACGAGGAGGCGCGCCGCATCGCCTCGACGCTCACCCTGGACGGTCACGCGAAGCGGATCACCGCGCCGCTGCTGATCGTGTTCGGCCGCAAGGACCGCCTCATCCCCTGGCGGCACGCGGAGCGCCTGGCCGGGGCGGCGGGCGGCGAGGTGGAGTTGCTGATGCTGGAGGAGGCCAACCACGGCTGCGCGGACCGCGCGCCCTGGCACCGCCCGTACACGGCCGACTGGGTCGCGGCCCGGCTCGGAACGGCGGAAAACCCATGAGAATCGCAAACGATTGTGGAGGCAGGGGCAGATGACACGAGTCGATTCCCGGTGGGGGGACGACCCCCCACACCCCCCGCAAGAACCAGCCGATGCCCGGTGGGGGGACGACCCCCCACACCCCCCGCGAGGGCAAGCCGACCGCCCTTCGGACACTCGAGCGGTCGGCTGGATCGGAACCGGCCGGATGGGCGCCGCGATGGCGGAGCGGCTGGCGCGGGCGGGCGTGGACCTCACCGCCTGGAACCGCACCCTCGCCAAGGCCGAACCGCTGAAGGAACACGGCGCGTCCGTGTGCGCCTCGCTCACCGATCTGCGTGACAGGGACGTGGTCTTCACCACGGTCGGCACCTCCGAGGACCTGGAGGACGTGCTGCTGGCCGAGGGCGGGTTGCTGGGCGGGGACGCCGTGCCCGGCGTCGTCGTGGACTGCTCCACGGTGTCGCCGGAGGCGTCCGCCCGGGTACGGGCCGCCTGCGAGGAACGCGGCGCCGCCTTTCTCGCCGCGCCCGTCAGCGGCAACGCCAAGGTCGTCAAGTCCGGGAAGCTCAGCCTGGTGGTGTCCGGGCCCCGCGAGACCTACGACAAGGTCGCGCCGCTGCTGGACCTGCTCGGCCGCGGCTCGACCTACGTCGGCGAGGGGGAGAAGGCGCGGCTGGTGAAGATCGCGCACAACCTGATGCTGGGCGTGGTCACCCAGACGCTGGCCGAGATCACCGTCCTGGCCGAGAAGGGCGGCGTCCCGCGTCACGCCTTCCTGGAGTTCTTCAACAACAGCGTGATGGGCTCGGGCTTCACCCGCTACAAGTCGCCCGCGTTCGTGAACCTCGACTACCGGCCCACGTTCACGCCCGTCCTGCTGCGCAAGGACTTCGACCTCGGCCTGGACGCGGCACGGCGGCTCGGCGTCCCCCTGCCCGTCACCGCGCTCACCGCGCAGCTCATCCAGGCCAGCGTCGCGACCGGTCGGGTGGACGAGGACTTCGCGATCCTGCTGGACCTTCAGGCCGCCGCGGCCGGGCTCGACCTCGTCCCGGAGAACGTGGAGGTCGACGACGGCCTCGGCACCGGCCCCGAGGAAGGAGACTGAGATGACGGCGGAGGCCGCCCCGCTGCCCGCCCCAGGGCACATGGGCGTCGACTACGAGCAGCGCGTCGACTTCGACCGGCTCCGCGAGTACCGGCTGGGCCGCGCCAAGGCGTCCCTGGAGGCCAGCGAGTGCGGCGCGTTCCTCCTCTTCGACTTCTACAACATCCGGTACGTCACGCAGACCTGGATCGGCGGCGCGCTCGGCGACAAGATGACCCGCTACGCCCTGCTGACCCGCGGCGGCGAGCCGAAACTGTGGGACTTCGGCTCCGCCGCCCGCCACCACCGCCTCTACAGCCCGTGGCTGGACCCCGCCGACTGCCACGCCGGGATGCTGGGCCTGCGCGGCGCCATCGCCCCCAGCGCCGGGCTCATGGAGGACGCCGTCCGCCAGATCAAGGGCCTCCTGGAGGACGCGGGCGTGGCGGACGCGCCCGTCGGCGTCGACATCGTCGAACCCCCGTTCCTGTTCGAGATGCAGCGCCAGGGCCTCACCGTCGTGGACGCCCAGCAGCTCATGCTGGACGCCCGGCAGCTCAAGTCCCAGGACGAGATCACCCTGCTCACCCAGGCGGCCGCGATGGTCGACGGCGTCTACCAGGACATCGTCGAGGCGCTGAAGCCCGGGATCCGCGAGAACGAGATCGTCGCCCTGGCCAACCAGCGCCTCTACGCGATGGGCTCCGACCAGGTCGAGGCGATCAACGCGGTCAGCGGGGAACGCTGCAACCCGCACCCGCACAACTTCTCCGACCGCCTGATACGGCCGGGCGACCAGGCGTTCTTCGACATCATCCACTCCTTCAACGGCTACCGGACCTGTTACTACCGCACGTTCAGCGTCGGCAGCGCCACCCCCAGCCAGCGCGACGCCTACACCAAGGCGCGGGAGTGGATGGACGCCTCCATCGACATGATCAAGCCCGGCGTCACCACCGACCAGGTCGCCTCCGTCTGGCCCCGCGCCACCGAGTTCGGCTTCGAGGACGAGATGGCGGCCTTCGGCCTCCAGTTCGGCCACGGCCTGGGCCTGGGCCTGCACGAACGCCCCATCATCTCCCGCCTCAACAGCATGCGCGAACCGATCGAGCTGCAACCCGGCATGGTCTTCGCCCTGGAGACCTACTGCCCGGCCGACGACGGCTTCTCGGCGGCCCGCATCGAGGAGGAGGTCGTCGTCACCGAGACCGGCTCCCGGATCCTCACCCTGTTCCCCGCCCAGGACCTGGTCGTGGCCAACCCGTACTGACAACCCGCACTCGCCACGGCCCGGCCGCCCGCCGGTCAGGCCGCCGTGCCGGGGGCCGCGGGCGAGTCTTCGAGCAGGGCGTCGCGGAAGCCCTCACGCCAGGAGGGGTGGCTCGGCGCCCAGCCCAGTTCCCGCTTGGCCTTGGCGTTGGAGAAGGCGCGGCCCTCGGTCATCACCGACACCGCCACCGTCCCGCCGAGCGGGCGGGCCAGCCACGCGGGGACGCGCAGCGGCGGCTTCGCTCCCGCGCACGCGGCCAGGTGCGGCACCCACTCGCGGGCGGGGGCCGGATCGTCGTCGACGATGTTGAACACGCCCCTGGCCCGCGACTCCACCGCCAGCACGGTCGCGGACGCGGCGTCGTCCAGATGGATCCACGAGCAGTGCCCGGCGCCGCCGCCGATGACGGGGAGCTGCCGCTTGCGCACCGGCTCGACGAGGGCGTCCATGGCGCCCGGCCCGTAGAACCAGCCGTAGCGCAGGACGGCGCCGCCGACCCGGCCGACCGCGTCCTCGACGTGGCGGATCGCCGCCATCCCGGGCTCGGCGGGCGTTCCCGTCATCGGGTCCAGCGGGTCCTCCTCGGTCTTCACCCAGCCGCCCCCGCGGATGCCGTTCCAGCCGGCGTAGCTCTGCGCGACGACATGGGGGACACCGGCCGCCTCGGCGGCGGCCAGCAGGTGGTCCGTCCCCTCGGTGCGCAGCCGGTTGGTGCCGGCGAACCACCGGTCCATGTGCTTCATGTCGGCCTTGCCGGCGTGCGCCGTGCCGATCGCCGTCATCTGATGCACGATCACGTCCGGACGGGCCGCCGCCACCGCCTCGCGGACCGACGCCGCGTCCAGCCCGTCCATCACGACGCCCTCCGCGCCCAGCCGCGCCAGCAGGCCCAGCCTGGCCGCTCCCGTCGTCGTGGCCGTCACCTGGTGGCCCCGCTCCACCAGCCGCGGCACCAGCGTGCGGCCCAGCACCCCGGACCCGCCTGCCAAGAACACCCGCATGATCGTTCCTTCCCTGGCCCTGTTCATAGAACGTGTCTCCACAACCCGAGACGAGTCACTCCGCCCGTCCGTGACATGCGGCGGAGCGGAGCAGGGAGGCGCGGCGGCCGATCCGTCAGGCCGGGCGGCGGGTGTCCTCGGTGAGGTCCTCGGTGAGGAAGCCGCCGGACTGGTGATGCCAAAGGCGGGCGTAGGGCCCCTTGGACTGGAGGAGCTCCCGGTGCGAGCCCTGTTCCACGACCCGGCCGCGGTCGAGGACGACCAGGCGGTCCATGCGGACGACCGTGCTCAGCCGGTGCGCGACGACCAGCGCGGTGCGGTCGCGCATCAGGCGCCACAGGGCCTCCTGGACGAGGAGTTCGCTCTCGGAGTCCAGGGCGCTGGTGGCCTCGTCCAGCAGCAGGATCGGGGCGTCCCGCAGGATGGCGCGGGCGAGCGCCACGCGCTGCCGCTGGCCACCGGAGAGCTTGACGCCCCGCTCGCCGACCAGCGTGTCGAAGCCGTGCGGCAGCCCTTCGGCGAACTCGGTGACGTGCGCCGCCCGCGCGGCCCGCATGATCTCGGCCTCGGTGGCGCCGGGCCGGGCGAAGGCGATGTTGTCGCGCACCGACCGGTGGAACATCGCGGGTTCCTGCGGGACGTACGCGATCAGCCCGCGCAGGTCGGCCTGGCGCAGCCGCGCGATGTCCTGGCCGCCGACCAGGATCCGGCCGCCGTCGACGTCCATGAGGCGCAGCAGCAGCCGGGTCAGGCTGGTCTTGCCGCCGCCGGACCGGCCCACCAGGCCGACCTTGGCACCGCTGGGGATCTCCAGGTCCAGCTTCTCGAACAGGGGCGGGCCGTCGCCGTACGCGAAGCGCACCCGCTCGAAGCGGACCGCCGTGTCGGCCGGGCGCAGCGGCAGCGGATCGGGCGGATCCACGACCGTCGGCGGCACCAGGAGCAGCTCGGTGAACTGGGCGGACTCGGTGAGGGTGCTCTCCAGCCGCCGGTAGATCTGGTTGAACTCGAACATGATCCGGGTGGCGTGGGTGTAGTAGGAGAACGTCACCACGACGGCCTCCACCCCCAGCCCGCCGCGCAGCGCCACCGCGGCGAGCAGCCCGAGGGTGGCGGTCAGGATCGACATCGGCGCGACGATCGTGTCCACCCGGAGGTTGCCGTAGTCCCAGGACCGCAGCGTCAGGCGGTACTGCTCGGCGACCCGGCCGCGGAACTCGGCGGCCTCCCGCCGCTCGGCGGCGAACGCGCGGACCGTCTCCATGTTGGTCATCACGTCGGCGACGTGGCCCGACACCCGCACCTTGGCCGCCTCGCGCTCGTCCACCAGCACCTGCCGGCGGCGGATGAACGGGAAGACGAGGAAACCGGTGACGATGATCAGTCCGACCAGCACGAGGACGAGGACCGGGTGATACCGCCACAGCACCACCGAGGCGAAGGACAGCGGCACCACATTCGCCATGATGGAGAAAACGAGGGCGTCGGCGAAGTGCTCGAAGCCCCCGGAATAGCCCAATATCCGTTTGGTCAGCGAACCGGCGAAATTATCTTGGAAAAAGGCGGCGTCCTTGGCCAGCAACTCGTCCATGCCCTCGATGGCGAGCCGCTCGATGCCCCGGCCCTCCATCCGGTTGACGAAGTGCAGCCCCGCCCGCCACAGCGACTCGCCCGCCAGCATCAGCCCGGCGAAGCATAAGAGGTAGGGCAGGAGCGCCGCGAGATCGCTCTCGCCGCCGCCGGCCAGATGCCCCACCAGGGCCGCCACCACCAGCGGTGTCAGATAGAACAGGAAGGTGTTCCCGAGCGCGGGCAGCGCCATCGCCGGCAGCGAGACCCGCCATTGACGGCGCAGCACGCGGCCGTAATGACGCACGGCCAGCAGAACCGCCCGCCGCCGGAGCGACCGGCCGCCGCCTCGTTCCGCCAGCACGGCCCACCACCCTCCCCAAGCCGGTGCCCGTCCATGCTGCCGTGGGCCACCGGAAATGGCGAGCGCTTTTTCGTGCGTACCGTTTTTCGGCGCAGGGTTTATCGCGTTCCGGCCTTGACCTTGCCGAAGGCGCGGGCGGTCACGGTCGTGCCCGCTCGGCGAGCAGGCGCCAGGCCGTCATCGGGGTTCTGCCCTTGTCGTCGCGCGGCCATTCGCTGATCTCACCGAGGCCATCGGGCACCACCCCGAGAATGCTCGCGGGCTCCAGCGCCTCGATGTCCCAGCCTTCGGCGAACAGGTCGCGTAGCCGGGGCTCGGTGAGCCGGCCGCGGTCCGGAGTGTCTGGGGGCTGTGGATCGTCAGGCATGGGTTCTCCATCGGCGGTCAGCCGTTGATGGCGTCCATGACGGCTTCTGGGGTGAGGGGGAGATCGCGGACCCGGACGCCGTCGAGGGCGTCGGCGACGGCGTTGGCGAGGGCGGCCGCGGTGGGGCCTTGGGCGGCCTCCCCGGCGCCCACCGAGGGCGTGCCGGGGTGCTCGACGATGTCGACGGTGACGTGCGGGGTCTCGGAGAAGCGGAGGATGGGGTAGGACTCCCAGTCGCCGCTGGTGATCCGGCGGCGGTCGAAGCGGACCCGTTCCTTGAGCGTCCAGCTCGTGGCCTGGACGGCGCCGCCTTCGATCTGGTTGCGGACGCCGTCGGGGTTGACCACCCGGCCCACGTCCACCGCGATGGTCAGGCGCCGCGCGCGGATCCGCCGCCCGGCCTCGACGTCGGCGACCACCGCGCAGTAGGCACCGGCGTTCTTGTACTGGGCGAAGCCGAGGCCGCGGCCGCCGTCCTCGAAGGGCGGGGGAGTGCCCCAGCCGGCGGCCTCGGCGGCGCGTTCGAGGACGGCGCGGGCGCGGTCGTCGGTGAGGTGGGCGAGGCGGAACTCCAGCGGGTCGGCGCCGGCGGCCCCGGCCAGCTCGTCCATGAAGGACTCGATCGCGAAGACGTTCATGAACGCGCCCAGCGAGCGCAGCGCCGACGACCGGATCGGGGTCTCCAGCAGCCGGTGCCCGGTGACGCGGCGGTGCGGGAACGCGTAGATCGGGACGGCGTTGCGGAGCGAACCGCCGCCGCGTTCGAGCGGGGGGTCGGCCGCGGCGGGCAGAGCGAGCGGGTTCTCCAGGTACGCGCCGGCGAGAAGGCCGGGGGCGCCGGCGAAGCCGGGACGGGCGGCGTGGCCCTGGCTCCACAGCTCGTACTCCCAGGAGGTCACGCGGCCCGTCGCCTCGTCGAGGGTCGCCGACACGTCCGCCGACATCGCGGAGCCGAACGGCGCCCAGGTCAGCTCGTCCTGCCGGGTCCACTGGACGAGCACGGGCCGGCCGGGAACGGCCCGTGCCAGCAGGACGGCGTCGAAGGCCGCGTCGTCGGCGGCGTTGTGACCGTAGCAGCCGGCGCCGTCGACGTGGTCGACGTGGACGCGGGACTCCTCCAGTCCGAGGGAGCCGGCGATCGCGGTGCGCAGAGGGTGGATGCCCTGGCTGTGCGTCCAGACCGAGAGGGTGCCGTCGTCGTTCCAGCGGGCCGCGGCGCAGCTCGGCGCCATGGACGCGTGCGCGATGAAGGGCCTGCCGTAGCGTGCCCGCAGCCTGCGGCCGGTGGCGGGCGGCTCGCCGACGGTGGGTGTCTCGATGGTCCGATGGGGGCCCGAGCGCAGGTAGGCGTGCAGGTCGTTCTCGTCGGGGAGGGTGTCGCGCTCGTCCCATTCGGCGGTGTCGCGGAGGGTCGCGAGGGCTCGGGTCGCCGCGGCCTCGTCCGCGGCGACGACACCGAGGAACGAGCCGTCCCGGACCACGGTGACCTGGGGGTCCAACCGCGACGCGCCGTACCGGAGGAGCCTGGCGCCCGGGGAGGGCGGGCGCAGCACGCGGCCGAAGAGCTGGCCGGGGAGGCGCAGGTCGTGCAGGTAGGCCGGTCGCCCCGCCACCTTGGCCGGCAGGTCGAGCCTGGGCAGGCTCCCGCCGATCTGCCCGGTGGGTTCGGCGGGCGCGCCCGCCGCCGCGTCCGGGTCCACGGGGACGCCGAGGTCGACGCTCTCGGCCAGCTCGCCGTAGGAGGTGGTGAGGTCTCCGCAGGAGAGCCGCCCGTCCCGGACGGTGATCATTCCGGGGCCGACCTCCCAGCGGCGGGCGGCCTCGGCCACGAACAACGCGCGCGCCTGGGCGCAGGCCGCCCGCAGCGCGGGGCCGGACGTGGCGATCGACAGGCTTCCGGCGGTGAAGCCCTCGTTCGGGCCGTACCGGGTGCTGGCGGGCAGCATCCGTATCCGCTCCGGAGGGACGCCCAGCGTGTCGGCGGCGATCTGCGAGAGGGCGGTGACGATCCCCTGGCCGATCTCGACCTTGCCGACCCGCACCTCGATCGTCCCGTCCGGTCCGACGGTCACATGGCGGGAGACCGGGGCGCCCGTCATTTCCGCACCTCCGCCAGGATGGCCTGGACGACGCGTCGCTGCACGCCGCAGCGGCACAGGTTGCGGTCCAGGGCCTCGGTGACCTCCTCCTCCGACGGTTCCGGGGTGGCGTCCAGCAGCGCGGCGGCGTTCACCGCGATCCCGGAGATGCAGTACGCGCACTGCGCCGCCTGGCCGTCCAGGATCGCCTGCTGGACGCGGTGCAGGACGCCGTCGCCGCCCAGCCCCTCCACCGTCACCACCGTCTTGCCCTGCGCCGACCACATCGGGGTGTCGCAGGACGGGACCACGGCGCCGTCCAGCATCACGAAGCACGCGCCGCACTGGCCGAGGCCGCAGCCGAAGCGGGTGCCGCGCAGGCCGAGCTCGTTGCGCAGGACGTGCAGCAGCGAGGTGCCCGGATCGGCCTCCACGGTGACGTGCTCGCCGTTGACGGTGAGCGTGAACGACTGCGTCATCCGGCGGGCCTCTCCGATCCGGCCGGGCCCTCCGAGAAGACCTCCGGGTGGCGGGACAGCTCGATGCGGGTGCGGCGGATGTGCCCGCTCAGATACCGCTCGGCGTCGACGGCGTCGCGGCGCTGCACGGCGTCCAGCAGCAGCCGGTGCTCGGCGTGCACCACCCAGCGCCGCTCCGGGCCGGTGAGGTGCATGAACGCGCGGCGGTAGTGCTGGGTGGAGTTCCACAGCCGCACCACCATCGCCAGGAGCTGGTCGATCAGGCAGCCCCGGTAGGTCAGCAGGTGGAACTCGCGGTCGAGGGTGAGGAACTCGCCGACGTCGGTGTTCGCCTCGATCCGGAGCTGGAGGTCCCTGAGGCGGTCGAGGTCGTCCTCGGTGAGGTGCGGGAGGCTCTCGGCGAGCGCCAAGGGCTCCAGGCGCTCCCGCATCTGGTAGATCACGTCCACCTCGTGCATGTCGAGCCGGGGGACGCGGGCGCCCTTGTGTGCCTCGTGCTCGGTGAGCCCCTCGGCCTCCAGCATGCGCAGGGCCTCGCGCACCGGCAGCCTGCTCGCGCCGAACCTCGCCGCGACCTCCTCCTGCCGGATCCGCTCGCCGGGCGCGATCCGGCCGCTGAGGATCTCCTCCCGCAGACATCCGGCGATCCGCCTGCTCGCCGCCTCCGGGGTCGCCTGCTTCGGGGACGCCGGTCTCCGCGCGGCCTGCTTCTGCGCGCTCTGCTTCTGCGCCGGCTCCCGGTCCGGCGTCTCGCGGGCCGCGTCCGGCGTCATGACCCGCCCGCCCGATCCCGGCCGGGGGCGCCGCGCGTCCAGGCGGCCGGGCGGTCCCGCGCGGGCAGGCGGTCGAACGCCTTGCCGCCCGGGTAGGAGACGAGCTCGAACTGCATCCCCCACGGGGCGAGGAAGTACACCCAGCGCTGCCCCTCGCTCGGCCCCTTGCTGACGGTCGGCTCGCCCAGGATCGTGACGTCCCGCTCACGCAGGTACGCGACGGCGGCGTCCAGGTCCTCCACGTACAGCGCGACGTGGTGCCCGCCGATGTCGCTGTTCCTGGGGACGGCGGTCCGCTGGTCCGGCGAGGCGTACTCGAACACCTCGAAGATCGCCTGGCCGCCGCAGCGGAAGAAGTGCAGCTCCCGCATCACCGCCCGGGGATGGACGCCCAGACGCTCGGCCATCCACTCGCCCTCGTCGTCGCGGAACGGCCCGAGCGTGTACAGGTACTCGCAGCCCAGGACGTCGACCAGGAACCGGGTGGCCTCCTCCAGGTCGGGCACGGTGAACCCGATGTGGTCGAGGCCGGTCAGTCCGGGCAGCCCCGGCGCCCCGGAACCAGCGTCCATCACGCACCCCTCCCCGCCCTGCCACGGTAACCGTATTGGATCCAGGTATCGTATGCAGCCGCTCACCACCGGTCCAGGCTCCCGATCGGTCTGGATTTTGGATCCAGCGCATGTCACGCTGAAAGCACTACAAACGATTGCACCACAGCGAAACGCGGGAGCGGCCATGCCCCGGCATCAGCGGCTCGATCCTCACGCGCCCTGGGTGGAGATCGGCGCGACCGACTCCGACTGGGACGTGGCCGATCCGTCACTGCTCACCTCGATGCTCGCGCACCTGGTCCTCATCAGGACGTTCGAGGAGTACGTCCTCGACCTCGCCAAGAACGGGCTCGTCCACGGCCCGGCGCACTCCAGCATCGGGCAGGAGGGCGGGGCGGTCGGCTCGATCCTTCCCCTCACCAGCCAGGACACCGTGAACGGCTCGCACCG
Organism: Actinomadura sp. SCN-SB; assembly: GCF_043906805.1. Lineage (NCBI taxonomy): Bacteria > Bacillati > Actinomycetota > Actinomycetes > Streptosporangiales > Thermomonosporaceae > Actinomadura > Actinomadura sp. SCN-SB. The sequence goes on from NZ_JBIMPP010000013.1 coordinate 58,428, forward strand.
GGGGCATCACCAGTTCCTCGCCAAGGCCCTCGCCCATGTCGAGCCCAAGGGCATCGACCCGGCACGCGAGTTCTCCCCCGAGGTGCGCGCCGTCCTGCTGAGGACGCTCGCCGAGATCTGCGGGCTGGACCGCGGGTTCTCGCACGGGCGCGGCGGCTCCATGCATCTGCGGTGGCCGGAGGCGGGCGCGATCGGCACCAACGCCATCGTCGGCGGCGGGGTGCCGCTGGCAGCCGGTTCGGCCTGGGCGCACCAACGGGCCGGGACCGACAACGTGGCGGTCACCTACTTCGGGGACGGCGCCGCCAACATCGGGTCGACGCTGGAGACGTTCAACCTCGCCGCCGCCTGGCGGCTGCCGCTGTGCTTCTTCATCGAGAACAACCAGTACGCCGTCTCCACCAGCGTCCGGGAGGCCACGGGCGAGCCGCGGCTGTCCGGGCGCGGCCCGGGCTTCGGCATCCCCAGCTGGAAGGTGGACGGGATGGACCCCCTGGCCGTCCACCTGGCCATGGAGGAGGCCCTGGCGCACCTGCGCGGCGGCCACGGCCCGGCGGTGATCGAGGCGGACGTGTACCGCTACTTCCACCAGAACGGCCCCTTCCCCGGCAGCGCGTTCGGCTACCGCAGCAAGGAGGAGGAGCGCGAGTGGCGGGCGCGCGACCCGATCGAGCGGGTGCGCGGGCACCTGGCCCGGCGCGGCGTCCTGGCGCGCGAGGACGGCGAGGCGTTCATCGGACGGGCGCGGGCGCTGATGGCGGAGATCGGCGACGAGCTGGTCGAACAGATCCCGGGCGAGCGCCCGGGACGCCGCCGGATCAAGGCCGCGGAGTGGCCCTCGCCGGACTTCGCGCATGTCGGCGTGCGCGGCGACCTGAGCGAGTTCGAGGGGGCGCGGTTCGCCGAGCGCGAGACGTTCACCGGGGCGCTGGCCGAGCAGAAGTTCATCGACGCCGTGTCGGGCGTGATGGCGCGGCGGATGGCCACCGACGACCGGATCATCGTGCTGGGCGAGGACGTGCACCGGCTCAACGGCGGCACCAACGGCGCCACCCGCGGCCTCGCCGCCGCCCACCCCGACCGCGTCCTGGGCACGCCCATCAGCGAGAACGCGTTCACCGGGCTCGCCGGAGGCATGGCGCTGGACGGCCGGTACCGGCCCGTCGTGGAGCTGATGTACGCCGACTTCATGTGGGTCGCGGCCGACCAGATCTTCAACCAGATCGGCAAGGCCCGGCACATGTTCGGCGGCGAGGACGGCGTGCCGCTCGTGCTGCGCAGCAAGGTCGCCATGGGCACCGGGTACGGCTCGCAGCACTCCATGGACCCGGCGGGGATCTTCGCCACCGCCCCCGGCTGGCGGATCGCCGCCCCCACCACGCCGTTCGACTACGTCGGGATGATGAACAGCGCGCTGCGCTGCGAGGACCCGGTGGTCGTCCTCGAACACGTGGACCTGTACACCTCCACGGGCCCCGGCCCCGTGGACGACCTGGACTACTGCATCCCCATCGGCCGCGCCGCCGTCAGACGGACGGGGTCACGGGTGACCGTCCTGACCTATCTGGCGATGACGCCCATCGTGCTGCAGGTCGCGGACGAGGTGGACGCCGAGGTGATCGACCTGCGCTGGCTGGACCGCGCCGGCGTGGACTGGGAGACGATCGGCGCCAGCGTCCGCAAGACCAACAACGTCCTGATCGCCGAGCAGGGGCCGGTGGGCGCCTCCTACGGCGGCTGGCTGGCCGACGAGCTCCAGCGCCGCCTCTTCGACTGGCTCGACCAGCCGGTGCAGCGGGTGACCGGGGGCGAGGCGTCCCCGAGCATCAGCAAGGTGCTGGAACGCGCGGCGATCGCCGGGGCCGAGGAGGTCAGGGCCAAGCTCGCCGAGATGACGGCGTACTGACATGGCCGCGCGCGTCTTCGCCAGCCCGAATGCCCGCCGCCTGGCGCGGGAGGCGGGCCTGCGCATCGACGACCTCACCGGGACGGGTCCGGGCGGCCGCATCATCGGCCGTGACGTGCGGGCCGCGCTCCGTGCCCCTGTGCCTACCTCTGTGCCCGCTGTGCCCGCCACCGCCCCTGCACGCACGGGCGGCCCGCAGATCTCCGTGCGGGCCACGGTGCGGGTCCGCCGGTTGCTGAAGTTGCGCGACCGGCTGAACGACGACGGCGAGCCGGAGCGGATCTCGCTGGACGATCTGCTGGTCAGGGCCGCCGCCCGCGCGCACCGCCTCACCCGTGCGATGAACCCGTCCGCCGAGCCGGACGTGAACATGGACATGGACGTGGCCGTCGCGATCCCCACCGCCCGCGGCCTGGTGACGCCCGTGCTGAAGGGCGCCGACGGGATGCCGCTGTCCGCCCTCGCCGCCGCGCTCCGCGACCTCTCGGCACGTGCGGACGAACTGCGCGCGGACGAGACGGGCGGCGGCTCCCTCACCGTGATCGATCTGGGCTCGTACGGGACGGAGGAGGTCGACGCGGCCGTGTCGCCCTCCCGTCCGGCGGTCCTGGCGGTCGGCGCCGTCCACGAGGAGCCGGTCGTGAGAAAGGGACGTGTGAAGCCGGCCCAGGTCATGAAGGTGACGCTCTCCGTCGATCCCCGTGTCATCGAGGTCACCGCCGCGGCCGACTGGATGCGGACGTTCGTCGGGCTCCTCCGCGATCCCGTCCGCGTCCTCCTCTGACCCCGTGGGGGCGGGAGGGCGCGCCGGCCCCGCATCGCGCGGGGCCGGCGCGCCCGGTCTCAGTCGAGCCAGCCGGGGGCGATGAGGAAGAGCCAGGCGGCGGTCGGGGCGAGGACGACGATCCCCGCGCCGTAGACCAGCAGCCTGCGGTAGAAGACCTCGCGCGCCATGCCGCGCACGTTGGCGACCAGCAGCGCGCCGGTGGTGGAGAACGGGCTGATGTCCACGATCGACGAGGAGATCGCCAGCGCCACGATCACGCCGACCACGCCGATCTCCCCGGTCTGCAGGAACGGCACGGCCAGCGGGATCAGCGCGCCCAGGATCCCGACCGTGGAGGCGAACGCCGACACCACGCCGCCGACGTAGCAGATCAGCAGCCCGGCCAGCAGCGGGGCGCCGATGCCCGCCACCGCGTCGCCGACGTAGTCGATGGTGCCCATCTCCTCCATCACCCCGACATAGGTGACCACCCCGCCGATCAGCAGCACGGTCGGCCAGGCGATCTTCTCCACCGCGCCCTTGTGCGCCTTCGGCGAGGTGATCGCCAGGACGACGGCGATGGTGATGGCGACCAGGCCCACGTCCAGCTCGAACGCCAGGGTGGCGACGCAGAGGACGAGGATCCCGGTGAGGGTGAGGATCTGGTGGGGCGTCAGCCGCAGGTCGCGCGCCGGGGCGGACTCCGGCCCGCCCGTCCCCGCGGGCTCCTTGCCGGTCTTGGTGGCGGTGGTCGCCGCCCTGCCGTCGGTGCTGGTGCCGGTGTCGGCGCCGGTGTCGGTCACGCCTTCCCTGGACGGGTCGACTCCGGACGCGGGCTTCCCGCCGCCGGGTACGGACACGGCCGTCCCGCCGTCCGCTCCGTCCGTGGGCTGGATGCGGCGCTGGTGCACGAGGGCGAAACCGCCGAAGATCACGAAGGCGATCGCGCCGCAGACCACGTTGAACACCAGGCTGCCGAGGAACAGCGCGAGATCGTTGCCCTCCAGCCCGGCCTCGTCCAGGACGCCGTTGACGATGCCGCCCAGCACGCTGATGGGGGAGAACGCCCCCGCGTTGGTGCCGTGCGCGACCAGGACGCCGATCAGCATGGCGTTGATGCCGTACTCGGCGGCGAACCCGAAGGCGATGGGCGCGAGAATCGCGGCGACCGCCGGGGCGGGCGCGCCGATGGCCGTGAAGAGGGCGGCGAGCAGGAACATCACGATGGGGATGGCGACGATCCTGCCGCGCACCGCCCGCACGGACGCGCGGACGACCCAGTCGATGGTCCCGTTGTTGGTGGCGATCGCGAACAGGTACGTGACGCCGACCAGGATCGCGAACAGGCCGCCGGGGAAGGCGCCGACGATGTCGTCCTCGGACATCTCCGCGACCAGCGTCCCGACGAGGAACGCGCCGGCCAGGGCCAGCGCGCCCAGATTGATGGGCAGGACGGTGGCGATGACGAACATCGCCACCAAGGCGAGGATCGATATCAGTTCGGGTGACACGGTGGGGCGTCTCCGTTCTCCCCCGAATGGCGGTAGGGCGGATCAGGGCGGGGCGAGCGCGCGGTGCACGAGCTCGACGGGATGGGCGGCGGCGCGGCCGCAGCCGTGCTCGATCTGCTGGCGGCAGGACACGCCGGTCGCGGCGATCAGGGTCTCCGGGGGCTCGGCGGCCACGGCGGGGAACAGCCGCAGCCCTCCGATCCGCATGGACAGGTCGTAGTGCTCGGACTCGAACCCGAACGAGCCGGCCATCCCGCAGCACCCGGCGTCCAGCTCGTGGACGTCGGCGCCGGGGATGCGTTCGAGCAGGGCACGGGTGGACGCGGTGCCGGTGACGGCCTTCTCGTGGCAGTGGCCGTGGAAGAGGATCCTCCGGCCGGCGGGTTCCGCGTCCGGATCGAGGCGCAGGGAGCCGTCGTCGACGGCCTCGACGAGCAGGTCCTGGACGAGCCGCGCCGCGCCCGACACGACGCCGACACGGTCGTCGCCGGGGAGCAGCGCGGCGTACTCGTCCCGCAGCGTGAGCAGGCAGGACGGTTCGACGCCCGCGATGGGGACGCCGGCGGCCGCCGCGGGCGTCAGCGCGTCCAGCATCGCGGCGGCCTGCTCGCGGGCGCGGTCCAGCAGGCCCTTGGACAGCGCGGGTCGTCCGCAGCAGGCGCGGCCCCCGGTCAGCCGCACCCGCCAGCCCGCGCGTTCGAGCAGCTCGACGGCGGCGCGTCCGGTGCCGGGGCCGGTGTAGGCGGTGAAGGAGTCGGCGAGCAGGATCACCTCCCCTCGCGGGAACGGGCCTTCGGGTGCGGGCCGCCGCGCGAACCAGCGCGGCAGGGTGTCGCGGCGGAACGCGGGCAGCGGGCGGTGCCGGCTGATGCCGAGCCCCCGGTCCAGGACGGCGCGCGCGGCGCCCGCCCGTCCCGCCAGGTTGGACAGCGGGGCGAGCAGCGCGCCGAGCCTGTTGAGCCGCCGGATCGACCCGAACGCGCGGGCGCGCAGCGGCGTGCCGTGCGCGGCGTGGTAGTGGTACAGCGCCTCGCTCTTGAGCGAGGCCATGTCGACGCCCAGCGGGCATTCGGACTTGCACGCCTTGCACTCCAGGCACAGGTCCAGCACCTCGTGCAGCCGCTCGTCCCCGAGCGCGGCCTTCGGGTCCGGCTGGGACAGCGCCTTGACCAGCGCGTTGGCGCGCCCGCGCGTGGAGTGCTCCTCCTCGCGGGTGGCCATGTAGGAGGGGCACATCACCCCGGTCGCGTCCTTGCGGCAGGCGCCGATGTTCTGGCAGCGGTCGGCGGCGTCCCGCATCCCGCCCGCGGGGAAGGCGAGCCGGGTGGCCAGCGGGACGGCGGCGGGCAGCGCGCGGTCGCGCAGGTTGCCGGTCATCGGCGGGGCGTCGACGACCTTGCCGGGATTCAGCCGCCCCTCGGGGTCGAACAGCCGCTTGACCGCCCGCATCGCCTCGTACCGGTCCGCGCCGAACAGCCGCCGGTTGAACTCCGAGCGGGCCAGGCCGTCGCCGTGCTCGCTGGAGTTGACCCCGCCGTACCGGGCGACCAGCTCGGAGATCTCCCCGGCGACCGCGCGCATCGTCTCGACCTGGCCGGGTTCCCGCACGTCCACGAACGGGCGGATGTGCAGGCAGCCGACCGAGCAGTGCCCGTAGAACCCGGCGTGCAGCCCGTGCCGGTCCAGCACGTCCGCGAACTCGCGGACGTAGGGTTCGAGCCGGTCGGGCGGGACGGCGGTGTCCTCGACGAACGCCAGCGGCCTGCGGGTGCCCGTGCTGGACGCCATCAGCAGCCCGAGCCCGGCCCTGCGCACCTTCCGCACGGCCGCCTGCGTCCCGGGCGTCAGCGCGCGGAGCGTGTGGTAGCCGTGCCCGCCGCGCTCCCACGCCGCCGCCAGCCTCTCGACCCGCGCGGCGACCTCGCCGTCGTCGTCGCCGAAGAACTCCACGAACAGCAGGGCGCGCGGCTCGCCCTCCAGGATCCCCGACAGGCCCGCGTACTCGACCCGCTGCCGGGACAGCCGCAGGATCGTGTCGTCCATCAGCTCGACGGACGCGGCGTTCAGGGCCAGCGCGTCCCCGGTCGCGGCGATCGCCGCCGGGGTGGACGTGAAGTGCCCGACCGCGATCGCCCGCGCCTTGGGCCGCTCCACCAGCCGCACCTCGGCCTCGGTCACGACGGCGAGGGTGCCCTCCGACCCGACGATGAGCTTCGCCGGGTCGAGGCGGGTGCCGTCCCACGCCCGGTCGAGCCGGTACCCGCCCGAGTGCCGCCAGTACGGCGGGAACCCGTCCGGCTTGGCGGCCCGCTCCAGCAGGCCGGGCAGCACCCGGTAGATGCGCCCTTCGAGGCCGCCGCGGGCGCGTCCACGGGCGCGCGCCTCGTCCAGCGCGACCGGTTCGAGCCGCGCCCGCGAGGCGTCGGACAGGACGACCTCCAGCCGCTCCACGTGGTCGATCGTCGACCCGTACAGCACCGAGTGGCTGCCTGCGGAATTGTTGCCGATCATCCCGCCGAGGGTGGCGCGGTCGCTGGTGGAGGTGTCCGGGCCGAACACCAGCCCGTGCGCCGCCGCGGCCCGGTTGAGCTGGTCCTGCACGACCCCCGGCTGGACGACGGCGCGCCGCGACCCCGGGTCGATCTCCACGATCCGGTTCAGGTGCCGGGAGCAGTCGAACACGATGGCCCGCCCGACCGTCTGCCCGGCCAGGCTCGTGCCGCCGCCGCGCGGCAGGACGGGGACGCCCAGCGCCCCCGCGGTCTCCACGATCGCGGCGATGTCCGCGGCGTGCCGGGGGAACGCGACCGCGAGCGGCTCGATCGCGTACATGCTGGCGTCGGCCGAGTACAGGTGGCGGGTGTAGTCGTCGATCCGTACCGAGCCCTCCAGGACGGGCGCGAGCGCCGCGCGGATCTCCTCGGGAGCCGGGGAGTCCGCGGGGGCCGTCATGCCCGCTCCAGGACGGACAGCGCGGCCGTCACGCCGCCGCGCTCGATCGGGACGCCCGCGGCGGCGAGGCCCAGCTCGACCCCCGCCAGCGTCCCGGCCAGCGACAGGTCGTCGAACCGCCCGAGATGGCCGATCCGGAAGACCCGCCCGGCGAGCCTCCCGAGCCCGGTGCCGAGCGACATGTCGAAGCGTTCCAGGATGATCCGGCGGACCTTGTCGGCGTCGTGGGGCTCCGGCAGCAGCACGGCGGTCAGCGAGCTGGAGTACTCGCGGGGGTCGGCGCACAGCACCTCCAGGCCCCACGCGCGCACCGCCGCACGCGTCGCCTCGGCGTGCCGGTCATGCCGGGCGAACACCGCGGGCAGCCCCTCCTCTTCGAGCATCGTCAGCGCCTCGCGCAGCCCGTACAGCAGGTTCGTGGGCGGCGTGTAGGGGTAGAAGCCGTCCCGGTTGGCGGCCAGGATCGGCTCCCAGTCCCAGTACGAGCGGGGGAGCCGCGCGGACCGTGACGCCTCCAGGGCCTTCTCGCTCACGGCGTTCAGGCCCAGCCCCGGCGGCAGCATCAGCCCCTTCTGCGAGCAGCCGACCGTGACGTCCGCGCCCCATGCGTCGTGCCGGTAGTCCATCGAGCCCAGCGACGAGATCGTGTCGACCAGCAGCAGCGCCGGATGACCGGCCCGGTCGAGGGCCGCGCGCACCTCCGGGACGCGGCTGCGCACCCCGGTCGAGGTCTCGTTGTGGACGACCATGACCGCCTTGATCTCGTGCGCGGGGTCGGCGGCGAGCCGTTCGGCGATGGCGTCCGGGTCGGCGCCGTGCCGCCAGTCCCCGGGCAGGAACTCCACCGGCAGCCCCAGCCGCTCGGCCATGTCCCGCCACAGCGTGGCGAAGTGCCCGGTCTCGCAGGCCAGCACGCGGTCACCCGGGGAGAGGGTGTTGACCAGCGCGGCCTCCCACGCGCCGGTGCCCGAGGACGGATAGATGATCACCGGGCCGCCGGTGCCGAACACCGGTTTCAGCCGCTCCAGCAGGTCGAGGGCCAAGGCGGCGAACGCGGGCCCGCGATGGTCGATGGTCGGCGCCGCGATGGCCCGCAGCACTCGATCGGGGACGTTGGTCGGTCCGGGGATCTGAAGGTGATGCCGCCCACCGGCCACGCTTCTCCGCCTCTCCGCTCACCGATGCCGTACCGTGACACGGCACACGTTCCGTACAGAGGTACAGGGAGAGTAAATTCGTCGTTGGATGCCGTCAATGCGTGCCGCCGTCCGGCGGAATCCTGTCTGGGAGGGCGCGTGCAGAACGTGGTGAACACCCTCCGGATCCTGGAGGAGGTGGCGGTCCGGCAGCCGGTCGGCGTGGGGGAGCTGTCCCGCGTCCTGGACCTGCCCAAGAGCACCGTCCAGCGGGCGCTGCGCACGCTCGCCACCGCGGGCTGGATCCGCCCGGCGGGAGGCGAGGTCACCCGCTGGGTGCTGACCGCCAAGGCGCTGCACGTGGGACGGCACGCCACCGGCGAGCTGAGCCTGCGCGACGCGGCCGTGCCGGTGATGGAGGACCTGCGCCGGACCACCGAGGAGACCATCCACCTGGCGGTGCCCGAAGGCGACAGCGCCGTGCTGATCGAACGGCTGGAGACGCCCAAGGTGCTGCGGATCATCCTGCCGCTCGGCAAAACGCTTCCAGTGCACGCCTCCGCCAACGGCAAGGCGATCCTCGCGCACAGCCCGCCCGAGGTGATCGAACGGCACCTGACGGGCGGACTGGTCCGGCACACCGCCACCACCATCACCGACCCCGGCAGGTTGCGCGCGGAACTGGCGCTGATCCGCGAACGCGGGTACTCGACCAACGGCGGCGAGTGGCGCGACGACATCGCGGCGGTCGCGGCGCCGGTGCTGGGCCGGGACGGCAGGCCGGTGGCCGCGATCAGCGTCTCCGTCCCGTCCATGCGGATGACCGCGGACCTCTACCCCGAGTACGGGCGGCTGGTCATCGAGGCCGCGGCGACCCTCGCCGAGCGCCTGTCCACAAGATGAGCACCCGGATGAGAGCTCTGAGTGCGCGATTCATGCCGAATAGGTGATCCATCCCGGACCGGAACCGGCCCCTGGCAGCATTGGCGCATGATCGATCGACTCTGGGGCGTCCGGCCCGCGGCCGTGGCGGCGGTGGTGGCCGTGGCGGCGCTGGGCCTCTCCGGATGCCTCGTCCCCAAAACCTTCCGGAACGACGGTGGCGGCGACGCCGGAGCCAAAGCCACGTCGGCGTCGTCCGTGCCCGCCTCTCCGCGCCTGCCGCCCGTGACGGGACCGATGGAGAAGATGCCGTCCGGCACCAAGGTGCCGCTCGTCCGCCCCGGACGGCTGACGATCTGCGAGGGCTTCGCGGGATCCCCGTACATCGCGCCGAAGGGCGGCACGACCGTTCCCGGGCGGCAGGGCGGGGGCACCGCGGAGGGCTTCGACGTCGACCTGCTGATCCTGGTGGCCGAGCGGCTCGGGGTCACCCCGCTGGTGACGCCCGTCCAGTCGCTCGACCTGGTGCAGGGGACGGCGATGAGGCAGGGCCGGTGCGACCTGGCCGCCGGCGCCTTCCCGGACAACGCCTACACCAGGAAGCTGTTCCTGCCCAGCGCCCCGTACCTGCGGCGCGGACCGGCCATCCTCACCGGCGCCGGGGCGCGCCACACCTCGCTGGCGTCCCTCGCCGGCAAGCGCGTCGGCGTCATCGAGGGCGACGTCGTGGGCGACGAGGCGATCAAGCGGCACAACGCCCAGGGAGGCACGCCCATCCTGGTGCAGAGGACCGAGCGGGCGATCATCGAGTACATGCTGCTGAGCGGCCGGTTGGACGCGGCCGTGGTCGACGGCGGCCTGGCCCTGTACCTGGTGAACAGGCGCGTGCGGGACGGCAGGCTGCGCATCGGCGCGGAACTCGGCCCGATGGAGAACGTGGTGTTCGGCATCCGTCCCGGCAACAAGGCGCTGGCCCGGCAGGTCAACGCGGCCCTCGCGGACGCGGCGCGCAACGGCCGGTACGCCAGGGCGTACGCGAACTGGTTCGGGACCGCCCCGAAATGGGTGCCCACCGGCTGAGACCGCCCGGCACGGCCCTTCGCGCCCGGCGGCTCAGGAGCAGCCGACGAACTCGGGAACGGTGGTGACGACCTCCAGGTCCACCGAACCGAACCGCTGCTGGAGCAGGGTCTCGGCGGCGCCGCTCTGGTACATCTCGGTGAGGATCCGGTTGACCCTCTGGCAGCCCTTCACATCGCCCTTCCTCAGGCCCACCCCGTACCGCTCGCTGGTGAAGGGGGCGTTGACCATCTTGACGTCCGTGCGGTCGGGGCCGACGAACCCCGCCAGGATCAGGTCGTCGGTGGAGACCGCGTCGACCTGCCCCTTGACCAGCAGATCGACGCACGCGCTGTAGGACGGGGACGGCACCAGCCGGGCGTCCACCCCGCGCTCCTCGGTGACCCGCCGCCACGAATGCGACCCGTCGACCGCGCAGAGCCGCCTGCCCTCCAGGTCCTGGACGGACGCGATCTCGGTCTCGGCGCCGCGGACGAGGATGTCCTGGCGCGCGACGTAGTACGGCCCGGCGAAGGTGACCAGCTGCTGCCGCTCGGGCGTGATCGAGTAGGTGGCGAACACCAGGTCGACGACGCCGTTCCGCAGCACCGCCTCCCGCTCGCTGGACGGCGTCGGATGGAACCTGACGCGGTCGGGCGGCACCCCGAGCCGTCCGGCGACGTACCCGGCGACGTCGACGTCGAAGCCCCTGAACGTGCCGTCGGGCAGGCGCAGGCCCAGTCCGGGCTGGTCCGGCTTGACCCCGATCACCAGCGAGTCGGCGTCCAGGATCGACGAGCCCGCCGTCATCCGGCCGGGCGGGTGGCCGGGCAGGGCCACCACGACCGCCACCGTGACCAGGACGGCCAGGGCGACGGCGTTCCACGCGGCGCGCGCCGCCCGCTGTCTCCCGCACATGTCAGCCGTGCTCCTCTCCGCCCGTGGGAGGCGTGCCCAGGTACTCGCGCAGGCGCGGCCACACCCCGGCGACCAGCAGCGCGGCGATCACCAGGGCGGACACGGGCAGCGCCCACCTCCAGACCGCCAGCGCCGACTCGCCACCGCGCACGGTCCGCTCGGTCACGACCCGGTGGCGCCCGGAGGTGGCGTCCAGTTCCTGGTCGTGCTGCCGGAACGCGGGATGCGGCAGATGGGTCAGGCCGGGATCCAGATGTGTCCTCGCCGCCTGGTCGGCGCGCTCGGCGGCGGCCAGCCGCCGGACGGCCCGGTCGTTCCTCTGGTACGCCCGGTAGTACGACAGCAGCCGGACGAGCACCCGATGCTCGGCGGGCGTCGCGACCCTCCGCGCGCGGGCTCCGTAGAAGCCGCCGAAGCCGATCGCCCGCGGGTCGCGGGCATAGCGCGCGAGCCGCTGCTCCAGTTGCGTGTAGTATTCCTCCAGGTCGCTCACTCCGGCGATGTAGAGGATCGCCTGGGACTTCTCCAGGTACGTCTGGTCGTAGCGGTCGGCCTCACCCGGGTCCAGCAGGGCGCGGTTGCGGTCGGCGTCCAGGCTCTTGGCCAGCGACTGCATGCGGGACAGCGCGAGCACGGGATCGAAGCCGTCCTCCTTGGCCACGCGCAGCCGGTCCGCCTCGGTGGCCAGTGCGGACCCGCCCACCACCGCCAGCCCGGCCAGCGCCACCGTCGCCGCCGCCAGCAGCGGGCTGACCAGCCGCCGGAACCGCACCGCCAGGTAGATCTGCAACGTCACCAGCGCCAGGATCCCCGCGGTGCCCAGGGCGATCACCCTGCCCCGTTCCCACCGGATGGCCGAGCGCTCCTCCTTGTAGGTGGAGTCGACGATCGCCGCTCCGTCCAGCGTGAGGTTGCCGGCCTTCGGCAGCAGGTCCTGGGTCATCAGCGCGGTCGCCGCCCGGTACTCCGCCGCCGCGCTCGCCGGGAGCGCCCCGTAGGCGTGCTCGCTGCGGCTGCCCAGCTCCATGGCGGCCTGCACCCGCCGGTCGTACTGGTGCAGCCCGTCCAGCACCGCCTGGACGGTGCGCAGCCGGACGGGGTCGTCCTCGGCCAGCCGCGCCGCCTGGAGCATGGCGCGCTGGGCGTCCTCGCGGCGCAGGTCGTAGTAGTAGCGGGGCGGGTTGCGCCGGCAGTCGCCGCCGTCCCCGCCGGGCTCGCACAGCCAGCCCTCCTCGTCGCCCGTCATCAGCACGTTGGCGACCTGCGCGTCCATGTCGCTGAGCGCCAGGGCGACGTCGCCGGTCGCGACGACCATCGGGCCCTCGTCGTGCCCGACGGCCCGCAGCGCCTCGCGCGCGTCCGCGATGCCGAGGCCGATGACGGAGCACAGGGCGGTGAGCGAGAGCAGCACGAGCGCGGTCAGCGCCCGCACGCGCCCCGGCGTGGTGCCGACGCGGAAGAGCCGGAGCGCGCGGGAGATCCGCGTGCCCCCGGGCAGCCGCAGGACCCGGGGGAGCCGCACCACCTTGGACGCCACGCTCAGCCCTCGGCCCCGCCCTCGCGCCAGGACGGTTGCTCCGGCGGCGGGCGCATGGACTCGCTCGAATGGGTGTCGAGGCCGACGATGTCGGCCCTGCGGACCTGGCCGGGCGGCTTGAGGATCCCGCTCTCCGGGTCGGCGAACCGGTCCAGCCGGATCGAGATCTCCTCGCTGCCGGTCTCCGCCGCCAGCCTGCGCGCCCGCGAGTGCGCCACCGCCGCGGCCCTCGCGTCGCCCGCCTCGTGCGACCTGAGCAGCCGCTGCGAGGCGTCCGCCAGCTCCTCCAGCTTCCGGTAGTGCACGACCGACGGGTCGTGCAGGGACGACAGCGCCTCGTCGCCGGTCCAGGTGGCCAGCACCTGACCGGTGGCCCGCGGCCGGTCCGGCGGCTCTCCGGGCAGCACCGCGGAGACGCGGGCGGCCAGCATGGTCTGGTCCGGCTCGCCGGGCGGCACCGTCACGCACAGGTGGTACTCGCGGTCCTCCACGCCCCAGATGCCGGTCGGGAACTCGGCGGTCTTCGGCCCGGGGGCGTTCGAGCCCGTCTCGGCCCAGCCACCGGCCAGATCGCGCAGCGCCGGGTACACCTGCTTGAAGAAACGCAGCGTGGCGTTGTGCGGCGTCCACACCCGCAGCGTCACGTCGGCGACCGCCTTGCCCATCGCCTGCTCGATCATCTCGGCGAAGTCGGCGGCCAGGTCCCCGGGGTCGGCGACCATGCCGAACCGGCCGAGCAGCCGGGCCGACACCCGGCGCAGCTCCGCGGGCTCCCAGTCGGCGCCCACCCCGCGGCTGTCGCACACGAACCGGCCGGCGCAGCGGTCCAGCGCGGCGTCCAGATCCTCGGGGGTCTCGTGCTCGTTCTTGCCGTCGGTCAGCAGCACGGCGTGCCTGATCGGGTGGTCGTCCTCGGCGAACAGCTCCGCGGCCAGGCTCAGCCAGCGGCCGATCCTGGTGCCGCCGCCCGCCGACAGCCGGGAGATCGCCAGATGCGCGTCCCGCCTGGTCGTCTCGGTGAACCGGGCCAGCAGCCGGTCGCGGGGGTACACCATCGCCGCGTCCGCGGCGCCCGCGATCACGGCGAAGTCGACGCCCGGCCGCAGCGCGTCCACGGCCGCCCGCGCCGCGCGCTTGGCCGCCACCAGCCGCGCGCCCAGCATCGACCCGGAGGTGTCGACGATGATGACCTCGGCGGCGGGGCGCGGGGCGCCGCGGATGGCCGAGGCGTCGCCCATCGCCCGGACCTTCGCGATGGCGTGGACCTCCGTCTCGGCCACGGCGAGATACGGGTTCTGATGGATCTCGATCGTGAGCTCGGGAGGGTCGCCGGACGGTCCGCTCATCGTCTGCATGCCGCCTTCACAGGAGGGTCATGGGCCGTACCGCGTTGGCCTTGTCCACCAGCGCGTGCTTGGCGTCGGTGTCGGTGGCGAGCCAGGCAAGCTCGCGGTAGGTGCGTTCCAGCCTGCGCCGCAGGCTGCGCAGGGTCAGCTTGGTGCCGATCAGGTCCGTGTCGGGATGCTCGTCCTGGCCGGTCTGGATCCAGGCGAGCCCGCCTTCCAGCACCTCGGCCTCCAGCCGCCTGCGCAGCACGCCGTCGATGCGGGAGTGGCCGAGCCGCCGGGCCGCCGCCAGCAGCGCCTCCCTGGACAGGTCCGAGGACGGGCGCCCGCGCAGGCCCGCCGCCATGGCCGCCAACTGCGCGGCGCCGTAGTGCCGGGACAGCGACGGCACCTCGTCCAGGGCGCGCACCGCGCCGTCCCGGTCGCCCATGGCCAGGCGGACGCGGGCCAAGCCGAAGGCCGCGCTGAGGTAGCCGTGGTCGGTGCGCCACACACTCTCGTAGTGCCGGGCCGCCCCGGCGAAGTCACCGGCGTCCTCGCGGCAGAACGCCAGCGCCAGCTTGGGCGCGGCCTCGCCCGGCATCCGCGTGTAGAGGTAATCGAACATCCGCCCTGCGGCCCGGTGCCGTCCCGCCGCCAGGGTGGCGACCGCCCGGTACCAGTCGACACGCCAGTCCTTGTGCGGGCTCTCGCCGAGCAGGGCGAGCAGCGCCTCCGCCTCCGCCTGGCGACCCAGGTCGAGGTACGCCCCCGCCAGGACGAGCCGTTCCTCCAGCGAGGAGATCCGCGGGCCGCGCGGCGCCGTCAGCTTCTCGACGATCTCCCGCGGCTCGTGCCCGGCCAGGTCCGGCAGGCCGGGCGCCCCGTCCGACCCGGACACCACGGGCACGGGCAGCGCGGTCACCGCCGACCTGGGCGTGAGCGGCGCGGGCGCGGGCGCCGCCGCGCCGGTCGCGATGATGCCCGCGCCGACCACCGCCCGTTCCCGTCCGAACAGGGTGGACGGCACCGGCCAGGGCTCGGAGTTGCGGGGCGCCGACACGGCCTCGCGCAGCACCCCGAACAGCTGCTCCTCCATCTCGGCCGCGTCGGCGAACCGATCCGCCGGGTCGTCGGCGGTGGCGCGCCGCAGCAGCCGGTGGTAGGAGTCGAACCGCTCCAGCAGCGGCGCCGACTCGCGCTCCGGCAGGCCGTACTCGGCGTCCTGCATGGGCCCCGGCGGCAGGCTGAGCATGGCCATGGTGCGGCCCACCGTGTACAGGTCCGAGCGGATCGACGGCTGCTCGCCGCGGATCGCCACCTCGGGCGCCATGAACCTGGGCGTCCCGACACCGTGCGCGGTGCCGTCCATCGGCTGCGCGCCGCCCAGGTCGATCAGGGTGAGCCGCCGCTCGCACTGCATGACGTTCGACGGCTTGAGGTCGCAGTACAGCAGCCCCTGGGAGTGCAGGTAGGCCAGCGCCCGCAGCATCTCGATCCCGTAGGCGATGACGTGCTCGACGGGGAGCACCGCGTCCTTGTCCGCCCTGCGCCTCTCGTTCAGCAGGGCCTGCAAGGTGCGTCCGCCGACGTACTCCATCACGATGTAGCGCTGGACGTCCGCGGGGCCGGTGCCGGGCTCCGGCGCGGGATGCTGGACGAAGTTGTGGATCTTCACGATGTTCGGGTAGTTCACCGCGGCGAGCGCGGCGCGCTCGGCCTCCGGGACGTCCGCGACGTCGGGGTCGGTCCCGCGCAGGCCCTTCAGCGCCACCCAGTGGCCCACGTTGTTGTCGTAGGCCAGGTAGACCCAGCCCATCCCGCCGCGCCCCAGGCAGCCCTCGACGCGGTACTGCCCGCCGACCAGCTCGCCCGGCCGCAGCCGCGCGCCCTCGCCCGAGGTCGGGGTGAGCTTGAGCCTCTTCGGGTCCTGGTACGGGACGGAGTCCACCCCGGCCATCTCCAGCGGGCCGTAACGCGCGAAACGCAGCGGTGCCGGAGCCGGGGACTCCGGTTGCGGTGCCGGCACGGCCGGACGCGGCGTCCCGGTGCCGTACCCGCCCGAGCCTCCACGGTCGGTGAGCGGTGGCGGCGCGAACCCGCAGTAGTCGCAGAAGCCGTTGGTGATGGTGCCTTGGCCGCAACGGGTGCATTCGTTCATCGGCCGCCTCCGTGCAAGCCGCTGACGTAGCGCTCCAGTGCCGCCTCGGCCTCCACCAGGTCGCATGGCTTCGCCTTGAGCAGGTCCCGGACCCGTTCCCGGAGCCGGTCCAGATGCTTGTCCTCGGCGCGGCCCAGATCGTGGGCCATCGCCTCGTACGAGGTCAGCCTGCCCCGCAGCTCCTTGTGGTGACGCATCGGCGCCTTGACCGCGCGCAAAGCCTCCCGGGCCTCGCCGAGGGCGGTCTCGGAGGCGCCCTCGGCCTCGGCGAGACGCACGGGGACGTCCTTCCAGAGGCGGTTCAGGCGCGCCTCGTCCAGCGAGGCGAGGCGGTCGCGCAGCACGGCGGTCGGATCGGGCACCTCGGGCACGGGGGAGCAGATCGCCCGGACTGTCTTCGCCCGCACCCGCCGTGCCTCGGCCAGGGTCTCCTCCACCTCGGCGAGGCGCTCCTCGACCGCGCCGATCCTCTCCCCGTAGTCCCGGCCCGCCCCGATCTGCGCCGGGCACATGCAGATCCACGCCTCGCAGTCGGTCGCCTTCACCACGACCTGGACCCGCCGGTAGTCGCCCGGCAGGTAGCCGCGCCGCTGCTGGATGACCGAGCGGTGGAACTCGGCGGAGCTGATGAACGCCAGGTCGCCGGTCGCCGTCCGCAGCTCCTCCCGCAGGGCGGGCGCGTCCAGTAGCCGGAACACCAGGTTGAGCTCGGTTCCGACGACGCCCTCGGTGTCGTGCCGCACGTACCCCGCGTGCAGCGCCACCCGGAGCCTGATGCGGCAGCGCGCGTCCGCCGACCGGTTGTAGCGGCCCAGCTCGGCGGCCAGCTCGAACGGCAGCGGCTCCACCAGCCGGGCCTGCGGGCCGTCCACCGGGACGAGGAAGAACCCCCCGTCCCCGCGGTCCTCGTGGTAGGCGGCGGGGACGTCGGACGCGGCGAAGGCGCGCTCCAGCGCCGCGTACATCCCCTTCCGCATCCGCATCTGGTCGGGGTCGCGGCGGTCGGGACGGGTGAAGCCCTCGATGTCGACGCAGACGATCGCCCGGTACGTGGCGTGGGGGGAACTCATCGCATCTCCGACTCGCGCGAGCGGCGTGACGGCACGCGGGCGCGACCCCGCTCGCGCCGCCGCGCCCAGGCGAATCACCGGTCATGATAGGGGCGGCATGTCACACAGAGTAGGTCGAACGACACAACCGGGATCCGGGAGCACCGCGGACTGTCGGTGGGACCTGCGAAGATGTGGCCATGACCGAAAGGCCCCGGCTGCTCCTCCTCGACGGACACTCGCTGGCCTACCGGGCCTACCACGCGCTCCCCGTGGAGAACTTCAGCACCACCGGCGGCCAGCCCACCAACGTGATCTACGGCTTCGCCAACATGCTGGCGAACGTGCTGCGCGACGAGCGGCCGACGCACGCCGCGGTCGCCTTCGACGTGTCCAGGCAGACGTTCCGCACCGAGGCGTTCCCCGAGTACAAGGCCACCAGGGCGCGGTCGCCGGAGGGCTTCGGCGACCAGCTGAAGATCCTCGACGAGCTGCTGGCCGCCGTGGGCATCACCACGCTGCGGGTCCCGGGGTACGAGGCCGACGACATCATCGCCACCCTCGCCACGCGGGCCGTGCCGGCGGGTCACGAGGTGCTGATCATGACCGGCGACCGGGACGTGCTGCAACTGGTCGGCCCCCAGGTCACGGTCCTGTACTTCTACCGGACGGCCTCGGAGCTGATCCGCTACACGCCCCAGCGGGTCGAGGAGAAGTACGGGCTCACCCCCGCGCAGTACCCCGACTTCGCGGCGCTGCGCGGCGATCCGTCCGACAACCTGCCGAGCATCCCCGGCATCGGGGAGAAGACCGCGGCCAAGTGGATCCGCGAGCACGGCTCGCTCGCCGCACTGCTCGACTCGGCCGACCAGGTGAAGGGCAAGGCCGGCGAGAGGCTGCGGGCCGCCGCCGGCACGGTGCGGCTGAACCGGCGGCTGACCGAGCTGGTGCGCGACGTCGACCTGCCGGTGAGCCTGGACGATCTGCGGCGCCGCCCCTACGACCTGCGGACGTTCAGCTCGCTGCTGGACGACCTGGAGTTCCGCAACGCCAGCATCCGGCAGCGGCTGTTCGCCGCTGATCCGGGCGGGGGAGCGGCCCCTTCCGCGCCCGAGCGCGCGGGGATCAAGGGCGAGCCGCTGAAGGGCCGCGAGCTGGGGCCGGGCGAGCTTCCCGAGTGGTTCCGGACGCGGGCCTTCCCGGCGGGGGCCGGCGCCGCCGCGATCCCCGTCGCGCTGGCCGCCGAATGGACCTGGGCGCGGGGTGAGGGCGACATCGCCCGCATCGCCCTGGCCACCGCCGACGGATTCGCCGCGTGCTTCGAGCCCGCGAGGATGACCGAGTCCGACGAGCGCGCGTTCACCGCGTGGCTCGCCGACCCGGGGCGTCCCAAGGCCCTGCACGATGTGAAGTCGCTGCTGCGCGTGTTCGGGGAGCGCGGGTGGCGCCTTGACGGCGTCGCCACCGACACGGCGGTCGCGGCCTACCTGCTGCTGCCCGGCCTCGCCGCGTACGGCATCCCCGACCTGGCCTCCCGTTACCTCGGGCGGCGCCCGCCCGGCGAAGGGGCCGCGGGGTGCATGTTGCAGGCGCGGGCCGTCCTGGAGCTGGCCGACAGGTTCACCGCCGAGCTGGACGGCACCGGCATGGAGGACGTCCTGAACGACGTCGAGCTGCCGCTGGCCGATCTGCTGGCCCGGATGGAACGCGCCGGGGTGTGCGTGGACGCGCCGCTGCTGCGCGAGCTGGAACGGCACTTCGAGGGCGAGATGGAACGGGCCGCGGAAGAGGCCGCCGCGATCGCCGGGCACCCGTTCAACCCGGGCTCCACCAAGCAGGTGCAGGAAGTGCTGTTCGGAGAGCTGGGCCTGCCCAAGACCAAGAAGATCAAGTCCGGATACTCGACCGACGTGGACGCGCTGACCTGGCTCGCCACCCAGACCGACAACGGGCTCCCGGAGATCCTGCTGCGCCATCGCGACCAGTCCAGGCTGCGGATGACCGTGGCCGGGCTGCTCCGGGAGATCGGCGCGGACGGCCGGGTGCACACCACGTTCCAGCAGACCGTCGCGGCCACCGGGCGCCTCACCTCCACCGAGCCCAACCTCCAGGTGATCCCGATCCGCACCGAGGAGGGGCGGCGGATCCGGCGGGCGTTCGTGCCGGGGGAGGGCTACGAGTCGCTGCTGACCGCCGACTACGGCCAGCTCGAACTGCGCGTCATGGCCCACCTCTCCCAGGACCCGACGCTCATCGCCGCGTTCGCCTCCGGCGAGGACCTGCACACCACCATGGCCGCGCGGGTCTTCGGGGTCGCGCCGGGCGCCGTCACCGCCGACCAGCGCCGCAAGATCAAGGCGATGTCGTACGGGCTCGCCTACGGCCTGTCGGCGTTCGGGCTCGCCCGGCAGCTGGGCATCGCCGTGGGCGAGGCGCGCCCGCTGATGGACGCCTACTTCGAGCGCCTCGGCGGCGTCCGCGACTACCTCGACCACACCGTCCAGGAGGCCCGCCACACCGGCTACACGCGCACGATCCTCGGCCGCCGCCGCTACCTTCCGCACCTGACCAGCGAGAACCGGCAGCGCCGCGAGACCGCCGAGCGGATGGCGCTGAACGCCCCCATCCAGGGCTCGGCCGCCGACATCGTCAAGATCGCGATGCTCCGGGTGGACGCGGCGCTCGCCGAGGCGGGGCTCCGCAGCCGGCTGCTGCTCCAGGTCCACGACGAGCTGGTGCTGGAGGTGGCGCCCGGCGAGGGCGACGCGGTGCGCGAGCTGGTCCACGACCGGATGGCCACCGCCTACCCGATCTCCGTCGGCCTGGAGGTCGCCACCGGCATCGGCCCGGACTGGAACACCGCGGCCCACTGAGGGCGGGTCAGTCCGCGGCGAGGATCAGGGCCGGGTGGCCGGGGTCGTCCATCTTGATCGCCATGTCGGCCCGCGCGGTGGGACGCGCCTCGTTCTCGTAACGGGTGTAGGCGGGCAGCGTCCAGCGTTCGTCGTCGGGCGTGCGGCGGGCCAGGGCGGCGGGGGACATGCTCAGATGGACGGTCAGGTCGAACGGGAGGCCGCGGCCGAGGAGCAGCGACCCGTCCAGCAGCAGCACGCCGCCCGCGGGAAGGGTCACGTAGCGGGCCCGGGTCGCCCTGTCGCGGACGCTGTCCCACAGGCTGGGCAGCACCTTCCCCGTGCCGCCGGGCTCCAGCGGTCCCAGGACCTCACGGACGAGGCCGTTCTCGTCGAGCCATGCGTCGTAGAAGACATCGGGGTCGTACCGTCCGAACTCGTACCTGAGCGAGGCCGGGCGCAGGAAGTCGCGCGCCGACACCCGCAGGACGTCCCGTCCCCGGGCGCGCACCGGCTCGACCAGGGAGTCGGCGAGGCGGCCGGGGCCGGCGGGCGGGGCGCCGTCCACCGCGACCCGCAGCCATTGGCCGGGCGAGGCCGCCGCGATGCGCTCGCACAGCTCCTCCACGACGAGGCCGGGCGAGATCGGGCGTGCGCGCATCCTCTCATCCTGCAACACGCGCCGGTCCGGCCACGCCCACGCCCGCCTATGAGCCGCCGGCCGGGGCCTGCCCGTGCCCGCTACTGGGCGTCCTGCCGTCCGAAGGCGGTCAGGAACCTGTCGCGGAAGTCGTTCATCCGCCAGACGGGGGAGTCCGGGGCGGGCTTGAGGCCGTCCTGCCAGCCCCAGCCGGAGATCCTGTCCAGCACGGCCCGGTCCTTGGCCACGATCGTGATCGGCACGTCGTGGCTCGCGCCCGCGCCGGTGATCAGCGGGGCGGGCTGGTGGTCGCCGAGGAACACCAGCACCAGGTTCTCGTCGCCGTGCCTCTCCACGTAGCCGATGAGGGCGTTCAGCGAGTACTCGATGGAACGCCGGTACTCGCCGCGCATCTTGTCGCGCGACGGCCAGGCCGCGTTGTAGCCCTTGCCCATGCCGTTGAACGCCGAGCCGTCCCCGACCGCGTTCCAGTCGATGAGGCTCGGGATCGACGCCCACGGGGCGTGGCTGGACACCAGCGGGATCGTCGCCATGACGGGCGCGCGGCCACGCCGGTCGCGTTCGAGGCGCTCGAACGCCGCCAGGGTGTACTGGTCGGGCATGGTGGCGTAGCTGAACCGCGGGCCGCGGTATCCGAGGTCGGACGCGCCGTACACGCGGTCGAAGCCGTAGAAGCGCCCCTCGGGCCAGGCGCGGGTGATGCCCGGCATGACGGCGACCGTGCGCCAGTCCGCGCGGTGGAAGGCGGCGTTCAGGGTGAAGCGGTCACTGGCGACCAGGTCGCTGTAGCGCCGCGGGTTGTCGATCCAGAGTCCCGACAACAGCGTCGCGTGCGCGAGCCAGCTTCCGCCGCCCGCCGTGGAGGAGGTGAGCCACGCGCTGCGCGAACCGTACCCGGCCGCGCGCAGCCTGCGGGTCCCCTCATCGAGCACCCCGCCGACTCCGGGGGCGTACTCGGGGTCCTCGACGGCGCTGCGCCCGTAGCTCTCGATGAACGCGACGACCACGTCCTTGCCGCGCAGCCCGGTCAGCAACCGGTCGCCGGGGACGCCGCGGAACCGGTCGACGCGTGCCTCCTTGGCGAACGCCGCCCGGTCGCGCAGACCCTCGTACACCCGGTGCCCCTGGTCGTAGGCGAGCTGGGCGGCGCCGCCCGTCGCGACCGGCACGCCCGGGACGATCTGCGCCCCGAGCAGCGCGCAGACGGCCCAGAGCGCGCCCAGCACGCCCACGGCGCCGGTCGCGGCGCTCCCGTGCCGGAGCGCGACCCCCGCCAGGCGCCGTACCGACAGCGTCATGACGGCGATCATCCCGGCGGCGAGCAGCACGACCAGCACCACGACGCCGACCCGGCCCGCCGTGCCGTACGAGCTCTTCACGAAGTCCAGGCCCGCGCCGAGCAGGCTCCAGTCGTGCACCGGGTCGAAGGGCCGCGCCAGCACCCCGCCGAACCCCAGGTCGAAGATCTTCAGGATGGCCAGCAGGCCGAGCGCCGTGCCCGCCGCTGTGCCTACCACTGTGCCCACCACGCGCCGTGGCCGCCACCGCGGGATCAGGAGGAGGCCGGCGGCCAGGACGGCGTCCGCCGGGATCCGCAGGAACGCCGCGGGGGTGACGTGGCCGAGGTCGTCGGGGACGACCAGCACGAACAGCACGGGCAGCGAGGCCAGGACGGTGAGGGCGCGCCTGACGACGGTGCCGCGCCGGGAGCGGGCGGGACGCTCCGCGTCCTGTGCCGTGCCCTCGGCGGTGTCCTCGGTCGTGCGCTCGGCCGTCGTGCCATCGGTGCCGGGATCCTTGAGGGCGGTGGCCGGGGCGTCCTCGCGGGACTCGCTCCCAAGGAGATTCTCGGTGGTCAGGGCGTCCTCCGCGGCGGTACATGGCTCGGTCGGGGTCTAGAACCTCGTACGTTCGTCCCGCCACCGGCGGTTCACGCGCGGCCACGTCCCGCCGCGCGAAGCGGCGGCCGCCCCCTCACCGCCAATCGTTTACCCGATGATCACGTGTCGCCGGTGTTGACGTGCGCGCGGCCGGGCATGCGCCGACCGAGATCCTAACGATGGGCGGAAAGGTCGGCCATGGCGAACAACCGAGGCGTCGTCTTCATGGGACCGAACAACGTGGAGGTCCAGGAGTTGCCCTATCCGAAGCTGGAGCTGCCCGAGCAGAACGGGCGCAAGCTGGAGCACGGGGTGATCCTGAAGACCGTCGCCACCAACATCTGCGGGTCCGACCAGCACATGGTGCGCGGCCGGACCACCGCCCCGCGCGGGCTCACCCTCGGTCACGAGATCACCGGAGAGGTGGTCGAGACGGGCCGGGACGTGGAGTTCATCAAGGAGGGCGACATCGTCAGCGTGCCGTTCAACATCGCGTGCGGGCGCTGCCGCAACTGCAAGGAGCGCAACACCGGGGTCTGCCTGAACGTCAACCCGGCCAGGGCCGGCGCCGCCTACGGCTACGTCGACATGGGCGGCTGGCACGGCGGCCAGGCCGACTACGCCGTCGTGCCCTGGGCCGACTTCAACGCCCTGAAGATCCCGGCCGACCGGGACACGATCATGGCGAAGATGCGCGACCTGACCATGCTGTCGGACATCTTCCCGACCGGCTACCACGGCGCCTACACCGCGGGCGTCACCACCGGGTCGACCGTGTACGTGGCGGGCGCCGGGCCGGTCGGCCTGGCCTGCGCCACCGCCTGCTTCCTGCTCGGCGCGGCCGTGGTGATCGTGGGCGACCTGAACGCCGACCGGCTGGCCCAGGCCCGCAGCTTCGGCTGCGAGACCGTCGACCTGTCGGAGCACGCCGACGTGGCCGATCAGATCGAGCAGATCCTCGGCGTTCCCGAGGTGGACGCCGCCGTCGACTGCGTGGGCTTCGAGGCGCGCGGGCACGGCCGGCAGTCCACGGTGGAGCAGCCCGCGACCGTCCTGAACTCGGTGATGGGGATCACCCGGGCGGCGGGCGCCGTGGGCATCCCCGGCCTGTACGTCACCGGCGACCCCGGCGCCCCCGACGAGCACGCCCGAGAGGGCACGCTGGGGATCCAGATCGGGCTCGGCTGGGCCAAGTCCCTCACGTTCACCACCGGCCAATGCCCGGTCATGCGCTACAACCGGCAGCTCATGATGGCGATCCTGCACGACAGGGTGGAGATCGCGAAGAACGTCAACGCGACCGTCATCCCGCTGGAGCGGGCGCCCGAGGGCTATGAGGAGTTCGACCGGGGCGCGGCCCGGAAGTACGTGATCGACCCGCACGGGATGCTGCCCGCGGCGAGCTGACGACCTGCGGCGGAACCGGTTCGGCCGCTCACCACGGGTATGGGGGGCGGATCGACCGCATACGAGGGGGAGGGTTGGTCCCATGCGTCTGTCCATCAGGCCGCGGCACGTGCCGGGCCGGGTCACCACCGGCGCGTTCATCCTGAACTCCGGGCTGGAGAAGTGGGGAGCCGCGGAGGAGGCCGCACAGGGATACCACGGCATGGCCGTCGGCGCGTTCCCGTTCCTGGAGAAGGTGCCGCCGGCCCGGTTCCTGCGGCTGCTGTCGATCACGGAGATCGTGGTGGGGTCGGTGGTGCTGGCGCCGTTCGTCCCCTCGGCCGTCGCGGGCGCCGCGCTGACCGGCTTCTCCGGTGGCCTGGTCGGCCTTTACCTGCGGGCGCCCGGCCTGCGCAAGCCGGGCAGCATCTTCCCGACGCAGTCCGGCGTCCCCATCTTCAAGGACTTCTGGATGCTCGGCATCGGCCTGAACCTCATCGCCGACGCCATCGAGCACCGTTGATCATGGCCTGACGCCATGGCCCGCCGGCGGGCCAAGGGCTACCGTGGTGTTGATCGCACTTTCCAGGGGACGCGGCAACCACGAGGAAACCATGAGCACCACCGAGCGGCCCGCCGTGGCGCACGACGACCACAGGGTTCCGGGTACGTTCGCGGGGACCGGCGCGATGCTGCGGTTCCTGCTGCGCCGTGAGCGGTTCCTGCTGCCGTGGTGGCTGCTCGGCGGCACGTTCCTGTTCGCGTACCAGTCGGTGGGCAGCCAGAGCGTCTACGACACGCCGCAGGACCTGGCGAACCTGCGGGAGACACTGGGCGCCAACGCGGCGGTCGTCGCGATGAGCGGGCCGCCCGAACTGCTGGAGACCATCGGCGGCGAGGTGGTCTTCGAGATCTTCGCGTTCCTGTCGATCATCGTGGCGCTGATGAACATGTTCCTGGTCGGGCGGCACACCCGTACCGAGGAGGAGACGGGACGGGCCGAGCTGATCCGCTCGGCGCGGGTGGGGCGGCGCGCCCAGGCGACCGCCGCGCTGTGCCTGGCGGCGATCGCCGACCTCGGGATCGGGCTGCTGGTCGTCCTGGCCGGGATCGGCACCGGCCTGCCCGCGGGCGGATCGCTGGTCCTCGGCGCCGCCGTGGCCGTGGTCGGCCTGTTCTTCGCGGGACTGGCGACGGCGGCGATGCAGGTGTTCCAGGGCGTGCGGGCGGCCTACGGCTCCGTCGCCCTCGTCCTCGGGGCGGCGTTCGCGCTGCGCGCCATCGGTGACGCCGGTGGCGGGGCGGTGTCGTGGGCGTCCCCGATCGGGTGGGGGCAGCGCACGTTCCCCTACGTCGAGAACCGGTGGTGGCCCCTGCTGTTCCCGCTGGCCGGGGCGGCGCTGCTGGCGGCGGCCGGGTTCGCGCTGCTCGACCGGCGCGACTTCGGCGCCGGGCTGGTGGCGCAGCGGGACGGGCGGGCCGCCGCACCCAGGTCGCTGGGGTCCCCGCTCGGGCTGGCCTGGCGGCTGCAGCGCGGAACGCTCGCGGGATGGACGGCCGGGCTTCTGCTGCTGGGTGTGGGCTTCGGGTCGATCGGCGACACCGTCACCGAGTTCGCGCAGGACAACCCGGAGTTCGCCGACTTCCTCGGCGGGCGGGCGAATCTGATCGACTCCTTCTTCGCCTTCAGCTTCGTGGCGGTGGCCCTGCTCGCCGCGGCCTACGGCGTGGTGAGCGCGATGCGGCTGCGGGCCGAGGAGACCTCGGGACGTGCCGAGCCGATCCTCGCGACCAAGGTCAGCAGGCTGTCGTGGCTCTCGGGGCACCTGGTGGTGACGCTGGCGGGGGCGCTGGCGCTGCTGGTGGTGTCCGGGCTCGGCATGGGCGTGGCCTACGCGCTGGCCGCCTCCGACCCCGGGCAGATCCCGCGGCTGGTGGGGGCCTCGCTCGTCCACGTCCCGGCGGTCTGGCTGCTCGTCGGCCTCGCCGTGCTGGGCCTGGGCTGGCTGCCCAGGGCCGCCGCCGCCGTGGCCTGGGCGGTGTTCGCGTACTGCGCGTTCATCGCGATGTTCTCCGACGCGATCGACCTTCCCGGCTGGACCGAGGCCGTCTCGCCCTTCGCCCACACCCCCGAGCTGCCCTTGGAGAGCCTCACCGCCACGCCCCTGGCCGTCACGGCGGCCGTGCTGGCGGCGTCGCTGGCGGGCGGCTATCTGGGCCTGCGGCGCCGCGATCTCGGCTACTGACCCGCGGCCCGCCGATTCGTACATAAGTGTCAGACCCCTTCTTACGGGCACGAACGCGAACAAAGCACTGCGATCGCGATCGACCAACGCTTGGGGGATGGGGTCATGAAGGCTGTGGTGTGGCGCGGTGTCGGGGACATCGCGATGGAGGACGTGCCGGACCCGCGGATCGAGGACGACGCGGACGCCATCGTGCGGATCACGGCGAGCGCGATCTGCGGGACGGACCTGCACGTCGTCCGGGGCACGGTGCCGGGGATGCGGCCCGGCACGATCCTCGGCCACGAGGCGGTCGGCGTGATCGAGCAGATGGGCCCGCAGGTCCGCAACTTCGCGGTGGGCGACCGGGTGGTGGTCTGCTCCACGATCGCGTGCGGCCGCTGTGTCTACTGCCGGGCCGGCTACTACGCGCAGTGCGACGTGGCCAACCCCAACGGCCCGGCCGCGGGGACGTCCTTCTACGGCGGCCCCGAGCAGACCGGGCCTTTCGATGGGCTACAGGCGGAGTACGCGCGCATCCCGTACGCGCATACCAATCTGGTGCCGATCCCTCCGGGGGTCACCGACGAGCAGGCCCTGATGGTCAGCGACATCTTCCCGACCGCCTGGTTCGGCGCGCGGCTGGCCGAGGTGGCGCCCGGTGACGTGGTGATGGTGATGGGCGCGGGGCCGGTCGGGCAGCTGGCCGCGCTGTCGGCCCGGATCCAGGGCGCCGGGCGCGTCCTGATCGCGGACGGCAACGCCGACCGGCTGGAGGACGCGCGGCTGCAGAACGCCGAGACCATCGACGTCAACATCGAGGACCCGGTCGCCGCCGCCCGTGAGCTGACCGGCGGCATCGGCCCCGACCGGGTGATCGAGGCCGTGGGGGTGGACGCCGAGACCGCGGAGGCCGGTCCGGCGGCGCCCGCCGACGACGACCCGGCCACCAGGAGGTTCGCCGAGGAGGTGAGGCAGGTGGCGCCCGAGACCAACCCCCGTGACGGGCAGTGGAAGCCGGGCGACGCTCCGAGCCAGGCGCTGCGCTGGGCGGTGGACGCGGTCGCCAAGGCCGGGACGATCGGGATCGTCGGCGTCTACCCGCCCTCCTTCGAGTCGTTCCCGATGGGCAAGGCGATGCAGCGCAACCTCACGATCAAGTCGGGCAACTGCAATCACCGCCGGTACGTCCCCGGGCTGCTCAGCAGGATCGCCGCGGGCCGCGCCGACCCCACCACCGTGGTCGCCCAGGAGGAGCCGATGTCCGACGTCATGCGGGCCTACGAGGCGTTCGACCGCCGCGAGCCCGGCTGGACGAAGGTCGTGCTGGAGGTGGCGGGCTGAGAAGCGGATCACGAGAGGGTCGTGCCGCCGTTGACGGTGAGGGTCTGGCCGGTGATGAACGCGGCGCGGTCGGAGGCCAGGAACGCCACCGCCTCGCCGATGTCGGAGGGGGAGCCCAGGCGCCCCAGCGGGACGTCGCGGGCGTACTCCTCCATCAGCGAGGCGGGGATGCCATGGTGCCGGTCGGTGGGGATCCACCCCGGCGCGACGAAGTTGACGGTGATGCCGTGCGGGCCGAATTCGCGCGCCCAGCTGTGGGCGAGCCCGAGCTGGGCCGACTTCGCCGCGACGTAGGCGCTGGATTTCGGCGGGCCGAGATGGACCACGTCGGACCCGATGTGGACGATGCGGCCGTAGCCGCGCTCCTTCATTCCGGGCACGACCTTCCGGACGAGCAGGAGCGGGCTCTTGACAAAGAACTCCAGCTGGGCGAGAACGTCCGCCCAGCGCAGTTCCTCGACGGGGATATCCGGCTGCGGCCCGGTGGCGTTGAGCACCAGGACGTCGATCGCGCCGAAGGTCTCCCGCACGCTGTCGCACAGGCGGCCGACGTCGTCCTCGTCGGTGATGTCGGCGCGGAAGAGCTCGGCGCGTCCGCCGGCGGCGGTGACGCGCTCGCGCAGGGACGTGGCGGCGGCGCTGTCACGCCGGTAATTCAGCGCGACGTTCAGTCCGTCGCGGGCGAGCGCGGCCGAGACCGCGGCGCCGAGGCCGCGCGAGGCGCCGGTCACCAAGGCCGTCCTTGGACGGGTCATGAGCCCAGATTAACAGGCGGTTTCCAAGGGAACGCAATGCCCCTTCGCCGTCCCTTTCATCGGGCCCGGTAGCTGATCGATAAATGGCCATTGTTTTGCTCGGCAGACGCTTTTCTGACGGTGTCGTTGCCGACATTTCCAGGGGCTATTGCCGTTCCGGCTCATGGTGTCTCGGGGTGAGACCGTGCTCACCCGGGCGGGGGTGGGAACCGCGCCCGCCGGTCAAGTCTTCGCAGGACATGGGAGGACGTCAGCGGTGATATCCCGCGATTGGACCGGCTGGTGACATTTCCTGATCTTGCCTGACATGTCCTGGTATGGGGGTGTGGCCGGTAATATCGCGCCCTCACCGGGGAAGAACGTCGAACGCATTCGATCGGCGACCTCCGGAACATCGTTTCTTTACGGTGTCCTGGATGAGTGGCGCCGACCGCGGGACCGGGGTTACTATTTTCTTCCCCGCGATCGATACCGGTAGACATGACAGTCCTCTTAACATCGAGGTGCGGGAGTGGTCGGGGCCGGGAATGAATGATCTCGGCCGCGGCCGTAACTACAGATTGGATTTGCCTTCACAGGTCCGGCGCCGGTCGCGTTGGGCGGGCGCGCCCTCGGGGTTCACGCGGCTGCGCATTCGACCCGCGACACCCATATCGCGCACTGGATTACAGCTGTCAGATCAAGGGAGAGGAGTGCCGGCATGACCTACGTGGTCCCCTACAGCGGGATCTCCAACAGGCCGGGCGACGAGGAGATCAAGGCCGTGACCCAGGCGCTGACCCAGGACACCCTGGCGATGGGTCCCTGCGGCAAGGAGTTCGAGGCGCGGCTGGGCGACTTCCTGGGCGCCCGCCATGTCCAGGCCACCAGTTCCTGCACCACGGCGCTGTTCCTGGCCGCGCAGGTGCTGGAGCTCCAGCCGGGCGACGAGGTGATCACCACGCCGCAGACGTTCTGGGTGACCACCTGGCCGCTCCAGGCCCGCGGCTGCGTGATCAAGTTCGCCGACATCGACCCCGACAGCCTGAACATCGACCCCGCCACGATCGAGCCGCTGGTGACCGAGCGCACCAAGTCGATCTGGGTTGTCCACTACGGCGGCCAGGCCGTCGACATGGACCCGGTGATGGAGATCGCCAGGCGGCACGGGCTGACCGTGGTCGAGGACTGCGCCCATGTCGCCGGCGGCACCTACAAGGGCAGGGCGCTGGGCACCATCGGCGACATCGGCTGCTTCAGCTTCCACTCGCTCAAGAACATGACCACCGGCGAGGGCGGGGCGTTCGTCACCCGTGACGACCGGTACGCCGAGATGGCCCGCGCGCTGGGCACCATCCACGTGTGGGGCCCGATGCGCGAGCGCGAGGAGCCCGCCATCGGCCCGTACCGGCAGCCCGCGTACTACCGCGACGCGCACGTGCTGCGGTCCTACACCCACGACTACGTGGACGGGCGCTACCTGGTCGGCAACAACTTCCGGATGAGCGAGCTGAGCGCCGCGCTGGGCATCGTCCAGCTCGGCAAGCTGGACCGGCTCAACGGGCGCCGCCGCGAGATCGCCCACCGGCTGGACGAGGGGATCCGGGACGTCCCGGGCATCCGCGTCCAGAACGAGAAGCCCTACGCCCGCCACGTCTACCACCTGTACACGCTGTTCTACGATCCCGAGACCGTCGGCGCGCCCAAGGACGACTTCATCAAACACCTGCAGGAAGAGGAGGGCATCGAGATCGTCGTCCGGTACTTCCCGATCCACCTGCTGCCCGAGTTCCGGTCCCTGGGACACCGCTACGGCGAGTGCCCGGTCGCCGAGCGGACCTACTTCGAGCACCAGATCCAGCTCCCCATCTATGACCACCTGACCGACGCGCAGGTGGAACACATGATCGGCGCGGTGCACCGCGGGGTCGCCGCACTGCGCAGCTGAGACGGGCCGCCCGGGCCCGTCAGGGCCCGGCGCGCGCGGCCGTCCCGAAGAGCGGCCGCCGATCGACGAGGGTCCCGTCTTCTCCCAATCCTGTCTTCGTACCCCCGTGCGCCCTGAAACGGGCGCACAGACCAGGAGTCTCATCATGGACACAACATCGCCGGACGCCGCCCGGAACGACACCGTCGCCGTCACCGGAGGGTCGGGCTTCGTCGGCGGCCATCTGGTCTCGGCGCTGGCCGGCCAGGGCAAGAAGGTGGTCGTCGTCGACCTGGACGAGCCCTCGCCCGAGCTGGCCGCCCTGCCCGGCGTCTCGTACCGGCGGGCCGACCTGCGCGACTACGGGGAGACGCTGCTCGCGCTGCGCGGCGTCGACACCGTCTTCCACCTGGCGGGCAACGCCAGCGGGACGCGCTCGGTCCAGTACCCCAGGTTCGACTTCCAGATCAACGGACTTGGAACGTGCCATGTCGGCAACGCCTGCGTCGAGATGGGCGTGCGGCGGCTGGTCTACATGTCCTCCGCCATCGTGTACGGAACGCCGCAGCGCTACCCCATCGACGAGGAGCACCCGACCCGCCCGTTCCTGCCGTACGGGGCCTCGAAGTTCTCCGGCGAGCTGACCCTGCGCAGCCTGCACGAGGCCGTCGGCCTGTCCGTGGTGATGGGCCGCTGCTTCGTCATCTACGGGCCCGGCGAGGACCCGCGCACCGCCGGCGGCGAGGTCTCCCAGTTCATGCGCTGGCAGCTCAACGACCTGCCGATCCCGGTCGTCGGCGACATCGACCGCAAGACCCGCGACTTCGTGCACGTCTCCGACGTCTGCGCCGCGCTCATCGCCATGGCCGAGAACGGGGTGCCGGGCGAGGCGTACAACATCGGCAGCGGGACGGAGACGTCCATGCGCCAGCTCGCGGACGCCGTCGCCACCGCCACCGGCCGCCCGGCCCGGCTGAAGGCCGACACCTCCCAGATGGAGGACAGCTTCCGCCTGGTGGCCGACATCTCCAAGCTCCGCGGCATCGGCTACCGGCCCGCCGTCACGCTGGCGCAGGGCCTGGAGTCCCTCGCCGGCGCGCTCGGCCCCTTCCCCGAGCTCCCGACCGCGACGGTCGCCTTCCGCCGCGAGGCCGTCGAGCAGACCTGAGCGCCGCGCGCTCGACACCCCGCCCGGCGGGCCCGGACCAGGACTTGCTGAGCGGGCTCCGACGCCGCCCGGCAGGATCCGGATCCTGCCGGGCGGACCCGGCCCTCGGGGCGGCTCCGGATCCATTCCGAGACTCGATCACCAGGGGTACACCATGCTCGAACGCAGGGCCGACGGCGGCGCGCGCACCGCGGACGACGGCGCGACCGGCGACCAACCCCCCGGGACGGGCGCCGTCCCGTCCCCGTCCGGCAAGAGGTCGGTGCGGGCCTCCGTCGGCGCCGTCTTCTTCGCCAACGGCGCCGCGTTCTCCACCTGGGCGGCCCGCGTCCCCGCGGTGCGGGACGGCCTCGGCCTGTCGCCCGGTGACCTGTCGGTGGCGCTGACCGGCCTGGCCGTGGGCGCCGTCGTGGGCCTGCCGCTGGCGGGCGCGCTGGTCGCGCGGTTCGGGAGCAGGCGGGTGCTGGCCGGTGCCGTGCTGTACCTCGGGGCGCTGCCGCTGGTGGCGATGGCGCCCCAGCTCGTCTACCTCACCGCGATGCTGGCGCTGTTCGCGATCGGCAACAGCGCCCTCGACGTCGTCATGAACACGCAGGGCGCCCTGGCCGAGCGGGCGTTCCAGCGTCCCCTCATGGGCGGCTTCCACGCCATGTTCAGCCTGGGCGGTGTCACCGGCGCGGGGATCGGCGGCCTGGCCGCGCACATGGGGGTGGACGTCCACCTGCACTTCCTGGCGGCCACGGTCGTGCTGCTGGCGGTGTGCCTGGTCGCCGCGAGGCTCCTGCCGCCCGACCCGCCCTCGGGCCGGTCCGCGGACCGGCAGATCGCGCTGCCCGTGCGCGGACTGTGGGCGCCCGGCGCCATCGCCTTCTGCGCGCTGATGGCCGAGGGGCTGATGAACGACTGGGGGTCGGTGTACCTGCACGACGTCGCCCACGTCACGCACTTCACGGCGGCGGCGGGCGTCGCGGTCTTCTCCGCGGGGATGGTGACGGGCCGGCTGGCGGCCGACCGGATCCGCGCGCAGATGCGTCCCGACCGGTTCCTGCGCGGGTGCGCCCTGGTCGCCGCGTCCGGCGCCGCCCTCGCCGTCACCCTGCCCTGGGCCTGGACGGGCCTGGCCGGCTACATCCTGATCGGGCTGGGGCTGGCGGCCATCATCCCGGTGACCTTCAGCCACACCGCCGGGCGCTTCCCGGACAAGCCGGGCGCCTCGATCGCCGCCGTCTCGACGGTCGGCTATGTCGGCTTCCTGGTCGGCCCGCCGGTGATCGGCCTGGCCGCCGAGTCGGCCGGGCTGCGCGCGGTCATGGCCGTCTTCCTGGCCCTCATGGTGTCGCTGATGTGCATGACCCCCGCGGTGCGTCCCGCCGTGCCGGGGGACGCACCGGAAAAAGAGCGGGTCAGGACGCGCGGGAACGGGCGGTGAGCCCGTCCGGCGGGCGCGCCGGCTCTCAGGCCGGCGGCTCCACGCCCAGGAAGCGGAAGGCGTTGTGCCAGGTGATGTCCTCCAGTACGGCGTCGGGAAGGTCCATGGTGCGGAGCGAGCGGCCGGCGGGCTCCTCGCGCGGCATCGCGGGGAAGTCCGAGCCCACCAGGATCCGGTCGTGCCCGAGCAGGTCGATGATGTACCGCAGCGCCCGCCTGTCGAACACCATCGAGTCGTAGTAGAACCGGCGCGCGTACTCCAGCGGTGACGGGCCGTCGTCCGGCATGACGGCGCGCTCCTTGACGGGCGGCTCCTCGTTCCACGTGCCGCCCCAGAAGTACTGGGCGCGCGGCACCATCAGCGGGAAGCCGCCCGCCGCGTGGCTGAACGAGATCCGCAGGTTCGGGCATCGGGCCGCCGTGCCGCCGATGATCAGCGACGCGGCGGCCAGCGCGCCCTCCAGGCCCACCACGTAGGTGCCCATCGCGGCCCTGGGCAGCCGGTCGGTCGGGGTCGGCAGCGCGTGCACGAAGATCGGCAGGTCGAGCCGCTCGGCCTCCTCGAAGAACGGCAGGAACCGTTCGTCGCCGATGGACGCGCCGTTCACGTTGGAGGCGATCTCGACGCCGCGCAGCCCCGTCTCGCGGATCGCGGTCAGCTCCTTGGCCGCCGCCTCCGGGTCCTGCATCGGCACCAGCCCGAACCCGATCAGCTTGGACGGGTCGGCCGAGCACAGGGCGGCGGTGGCCTCGTTGATGTGCCGGGCCAGCGACAGCGCGTCCGGCAGCGGCAGGTCGTAGCGCAGCAGCGGCGGCATGGGCGTCAGCACCTCGACGTCCACCCCGGACGCGGCCATCTCCTCGATCCTGCGCTCGGCCTCGAAGAACACGTCCCGCGCTTTGAACCGCACGGCGCCGAACAGCAGCGTGCGCGCGGTGTCCCCGTCGATCGGCTCCATCCTCGGGAAGCACTCGGGGGCGTCCGCCGGGTAGTCGCGGGGCAGCAGGTGGGCGTGCGCGTCGACGAGCATTCGGGGCCTCCGGTCAGCCGTTGGGGTGGACGGAGACGTGGATCGCCTCCTCGCCGGGCACCTCGCCGGCCAGCGTCTCGATGGCCCGCGCGCAGTCGTCCAGCCCGAAGGTGTGGGTGTGCATCCGCTCCAGCGGGAACCGGCCGGACTCGATGATCGCGATCGCCTCCTCGTTGGCGCGGGCGTCCACCCCGAACGCGCCGACCACGTTCAGCGCCCGGTTGATGATGAGGTCGGTGCGCAGCGGGATCTCCTTGCCGCCCTTGAGCCCGGCCAGCACCACCCGGCCGCCGTGCCGGGCGGCCAGCAGCGCGTCGGTCACCGGCTGCTCGGCCATCGGGGTCAGCTCCAGGACGACGTCGGCCATCGCGCCGTCGGTGATCTCGCGGACCCGCTCGACGGTGTCCTCCGCGCCGTCGCCGTCCACCGTGATCGTGTGGTCGGCGCCGAACTCGCGGGCCAGCGCCAGCTTGTGCGCGTCCGCCTCCAGCCCGGTGACGATGATCGTCCCGGCGCCGGCGGCGCGCGCCGCGACGACGCAGGCCAGGCCGCGCTGCCCGGTGCCCAGCACCAGCACGGTGTCGCCGAGGCCGACGCCGCCGAGGTGCGCCGCCCAGCGCACCCCCGCGCCGAGCGGGTTGTACATGGCCGCGACCTCGGCCGGCAGATTCTTGTCGATCTTGTGGACGACCGTGCCGGGCGACAGGTACAGGTACTCGGCGAACCCGCCCCACAGCGCCGGCTCCAGGTCGATGGGGCTCACGCCGTGCCCGGCCCTGCGGTTGGGACAGGACTGGTAGCGGCCGGTGAGGCAGTGCTGGCAGTAGTGGCACGGCACGATGACCTCCAGCGCCACCCGGTCGCCCGGCTGCACGCCCCACCGCGCCGCGGCCTCGTCGCCGATCTCCTCGATGATGCCCAGCGGCTCGTGCCCGGGGATCGTCGGCTTGGTGCGGTCACGGCCCAGATGGCCCCGGTAGATCTCGACGTCGCTGCCGCAGATGCCGTTGGCCTCGACGCGCAGCAGCCCGTCGTCCGCTCCGATCGTGGGACGGGGGAACTCGCGTATCTCGATCTTTCCCGGGCCCACCTGGACGGCGGCGCGGACGGTGTCTCCCATGGCAGGCGGCCTTTCTTCGGGGGTGGAACTCGGGCGGCGGCTCGGGGCGCGCGGCGCGGGTGCGAACCGGCCGGCCGTCCCCACCCTGTCCCGCTCCCGCGGCCGGACGCGACGGGGGTTTCGCGTCACGGAAACCGAGGCCGCCGCCCGGGTGGCGGCCGGGCGCTTGTCTTCCGTCCCACGAAAGGCCGCTATGCCGGCCAGGGGGCGTGTGGTGACCTCGCCCTAAGCGCATCAGTGAGCCAGGCCACATTGGGGGGTGGGCGGGCTCCATCTCCGAGGTCCCCGGCCCTCCGCCCGGGCCCTCCGCGGAACCGACAACGGTCATTGCGTCTCGGTCACTGAAGCAGGAGGACGCAGGTGAGAAGAAAGATCCAGCTGATGGCTGGACTCCTGGCGGTGGTGCTCGCCGCCACCGCGTGCAGCCAGCAGGGAGCCTCCACCGAGGGCTCCCCGTCCGCCGGACCCCCACAGCGGGGCGGCCAGATCACGGTCCTCAAGGACGCCTCCTTCGACGGCAGCTGGCCGTCGGGGCTCGACCCCGCCACCAACACCACGGGCGGGGCCAACATCGCCCAGATGGCGGCGATCTACGGCGGGCTGTTCGTCATCTCCGCCAACCCGGACGGCACCGGCGCGAAGGTGGTGCCCCACCAGGCCGAGAGCTACCAGATCCTGGACGGGGGCAAGACCCTCAAGATCAAGATCCGGCAGGGCATCACGTTCACCGACGGCACCCCGTTCGACGCCGAGGCGGTGCGGTTCAACATCGACCGCAACATGAAGTCCACCTGCACCTGCCGGCCGATCTGGCAGCTTGCCAAGAACGGCATCAGCACCGAGGGCAACGACACCGTGGTGCTGCGCTTCACCCAGCCCACCGCGTCGGCGATCAACAACATCCCGATCGCCAACGTCAACTGGATCGCCTCGCCGGCCGCGCTGAAGCAAATGGGCGAGGCCAAGTTCCGCGTCAACCCGGTCGGCGCGGGACCGTTCAAGGTCGTGTCCAACCGGCTCAGCTCGGAGCTGGTGCTGGAGCGCAACCCCAACTACTTCAAGAAGGGCCTTCCCTACCTCGACCGGCTGACCTTCAAGTCGATCGGCGGGGACCAGGCCGCCTACCAGGCGCTGCTGGCCGGCCAGGCGGACGCGTTCGAGGGGATGACCACCACCCCGCTGCTGGACCAGGCGACCAAGAACGACAAGCTCACCGTGACGGTGCAGCCGCCCACCTCGCCGTACGTCATCCAGCTCAACACCCAGATCGCGCCGTTCGACAACGAGAAGGCGCGGCAGGCGATCTACTACGCGACGGACTTCCAGGCGATCGCGCGGGGCGTGTTCAAGGACAAGTTCCCGGTGAGCCAGACCTTCACCGCGCCCGGCGGGCTCTTCCACCACAAGGAGGGCGTGCCCGGCTACCGCACCTACAACCTGAACGAGGCCAAGCGGCTCGTGCAGGAGGTCGGCGGCATCAACGTCACGCTGGGCACACTCGGCGACTACGTCGCGCGGCAGGTGAACATCGCGCTGCAGACCCAGTGGCGGCAGGCCGGCATCAACGTCAAGATCGAGGACTACCAGCTGAACCGGCTGGTCGAGGCGTTCAACAGCGGCAAGTGGCAGGCGATGCTGCAGACCGCCGGGGCGTGGGATCCGGCCGCGGGCGTCGGCGTCGCGTTCCGGTTCGCCTCCACCTCGCCGTTCACCGGCGTCAAGGACCCGAAGCTGGACCAGATGCTGAACCAGGCGGCGGCCGAGGTCGACCCGGCCACGCGGGACAAGCTGTACGCCGACGCCGGCAAGTACATCAGCGACAAGGCGTACGCGCCGTTCGGCCTCGCCTTCGCCCCGGCCAACCTGGCGGTCAAGGGCGTGTACGGCCCGGGTCTCACCACCAAGATCCCGCCGCTGGTCGTCAACTCCGGCATCCTCTGGGACGAGGTCTGGAGGGCCAAGTGACCGTGCCGGCGACGCACCGGGCGACCGGGCGGGAGGCGCAGTGACGGCGGTCGTCGCCAAGCGGCGGACGGGCGACCGGGGCATCTGGGCCCGGATACCCCGGTCGCCCGCCGTACGGCTGGTGGTCAAGAGGCTCCTGCTCGCGATCCCCATCATGCTGGGGGTCACCATCCTGACCTTCTGGGTGATCAACCTGATCCCCGGCAACCCGGCCCAGGCGCTGCTGGGCCCGGAGGCCACCCCGGACCAGATCCGGGCGATGGAGATCCAGATGGGGCTCGACCGCCCGGCCCACGAGAGGTATCTGGACTGGCTCGGCGGCGCGGTCCAGGGCGACCTGGGCACGTCCCTGATCAACCGGCAGCCGGTGGCCACGCAGATCATCGACCGGGTGGCGGTGACCGGTGAGCTGGTCACGCTGACGCTGGCCGGCGCGCTGGCGTGCGCGGTGCCGCTGGCGCTGGTCGCGGCGCGCAGGCCCGGCGGCCCGTTCGACCGGCTGGTCACCGTCGTCAACGTGACCGGCCTGTCGATGGCCAACTATGTGCTCGCCCTGCTGCTGGT
This sequence comes from Actinomadura sp. SCN-SB, assembly GCF_043906805.1. Taxonomy (NCBI): domain Bacteria; kingdom Bacillati; phylum Actinomycetota; class Actinomycetes; order Streptosporangiales; family Thermomonosporaceae; genus Actinomadura; species Actinomadura sp. SCN-SB. Next base: position 95,915 of record NZ_JBIMPP010000013.1, read on the forward strand.
GCTGGTGTTCTCCGTCACGCTCGGGGTGCTTCCGGCCATCGGGTTCGTGCCGCTGACGGAGAGCGTCGGGCGCAACCTCGGCTCGCTGGTCCTGCCGTCCGTCGCGCTCGGCTTCCCGCTCATGTGCGTCTACACCCGCTTCCTGCGCGCCGACCTGGTGGACCAGATGCAGGGCCAGGACTACGTCGTCACCGCACGGGCCAAGGGCGTCAACCCCTGGCAGGTCCTGGTGCGGCACGCCCTGCGCAACTCCTCCTACGGCCTGATCGCGCTGGTCGGGCTGAACATGGGCACGCTGATCGGCGTCACCGTGATCATCGAGCAGATCTTCGCGCTGCCCGGGACCGGGCAGCTGCTGCTGTCGGCCATCAACTCCCGCGACATCGTGCTCATCCAGGGTGTGGTCGTGTTCTTCGCGGTGGTGACCGTGCTCGGGAACCTCGCGGCCGACCTGCTCCAGACCGTTCTCGACCCGAGGATCCGCTATGGCGATCGCTGAGACCGCGCCGGCCGTCACCGCGCCGGCCGCGGAGGCGCCGCGGCGCGCCTGGGCGCAGCGGCTGGGCGTCATCGTCCCCGCCGGGCTGGTCGCGCTGGTGGCCCTGGCCTGCTTCCTGGGGCCGCTGGTGCTGCCGATCCCGCAGCCGACCGGCGGCAACATCGTGGACGCCTACCTGCCGTCCTTCTCCGCAGGGCACCTGCTCGGCACCGACCCCAACGGCAACGACATCCTGGCGCGCATCCTGTACGGCGGGCGCAACTCGCTGACCGTGGCGATCGCGGTGAACGTGATCGGCATGGCGATCGGCGGCTCGTTCGGCGCGCTGTCGGCCTACTTCGGCGGCACCACCGACATGCTGATCATGCGCGTGTTCGACGTGCTCATCGCGTTCCCCTCCCTGGTGCTGATCCTGGCGGTGGCGCAGAGCCTCGGCCCGAGCCGGATCAACACGATCCTGGCGCTGGGGTTCTTCAGCATCCCCGCGATGGCCCGCATCGCGCGGGCCGCCACGCTCAGCCTGTGCGAGCAGCCGTTCATGGCGGCGGCGAAGCTGTGCGGCACGCCCACCCGGCGGATGCTGCTGCGACACATCGCGCCGAACGTGGCGCCGCAGCTCCTCACGTTCAGCATCCTCGGCATGGGACTGATCATCGTGATCGAGGGGGCGCTGAGCTTCCTCGGCCTGGGCATCGCGCCGCCCGCGCCGAGCTGGGGGAACATGATCTCCGAAGGCCAGGCGAGCCTGTCGGCGACGCCGATGCTGGTGATCTGGCCCAGCCTGATGCTCTTCGTCACCGTGCTGGCCTTCAACCTGCTGGGCGACGCCCTGCGCTCGCGATGGAGTTCCCGATGAACCGAGGGAGTCGCCCATGAGCTCCGCCCCAGACGCCGTCCCCGCCACCGGCCGGCGACTGCTGGAGGTGCGGGACCTGCGGGTCACCTTCACCCAGGGCGCCCGCCTGGTGCACGCCGTGAACGGGCTGTCGTACACGCTGGACGAGGGCGAGATCCTCGCGATCATCGGTGAGTCGGGGTCGGGCAAGACCGTCGCGTCCCGCACGCTGATGGGGCTGCTGCCGCCGTCCGCGCGGATCTCCGGATCGGTGCGGTTCGACGGCGACGAGCTGGTCGGACTGCCGGAGCAGGCCATCCGGCGCTACCGCGGGTCGGAGATCGCGATGGTGTTCCAGGACCCCGCGCGCTCGCTGAACCCGACCATGAAGATCGGCACGCAGATCACCGAGGCGATCCGCCAGCACTCGGACCTGGACCGGGACGCGGCGAAGAAGCGCGCGATCGAGCTGCTCAAGCTGGTGCACCTCCCGGCGGCCGAGCGCCGCTTCCACGAGTACCCGCACCAGATGTCCGGCGGCATGCGGCAGCGGGTGGTGATCGCGATCGCGCTGGCCGGTGAGCCCCGGCTGCTGATCGCCGACGAGGCCACCACCGCGCTGGACGTGACCACCCAGGCGCAGATCATGGAGCTGCTGCTGGACCTGCGCGAGCGGCTCGGCATGGCGATCGTCCTGATCAGCCACGACCTGGGCCTGGCGGCCAGCTACGCGCAGCGCGTGGTGGTGATGTACGCGGGCCGCGCGGTCGAGTACGCCTCCGCCGAGCTGCTGTTCGCCGACGTGCGGATGCCGTACACGCGGGCGCTGCTCGGCGCCATCCCGCTGCTGGACCGCCCGCCGCACGGGGAGCTGCCGGTGATCTCCGGCCAGCCGCCGGACCCGGCCGCGCTGCCGGAGGGCTGCCCGTTCCGGCCGCGCTGCGATCTGGCGACCGACAGGTGCGCCGAGGCGCCGCCGTTCCAGGAGCACGAGCCCGACCACTGGTGGGCGTGCTGGAACACCGCGGAGGCCGTCCCGGCGTCGGTGACCACCAACTCTGGCGGCGGAGCCGTTCGGGGGGTCTGGGGGACCGCCCCCAGGAATGACACCAACTCTGGCGGCGGAGCCGTTCGGGGGGTCTGGGGGACCGCCCCCAGAAATGACACGAGCGAGGACGGAGCAGGCCGATGACCGCCCCCGTGAACGTCTCCAAGGGCGTCTCGAAGGAGAGGGACGACGCCAAGGCTCCCGCGGACCTTGAGCGGATGGAGCCGCGCGCCCCCGGTGAGCCGCTGCTGGAGGTGCGCGACGTCGTCCAGGAGTTCGCCGTACGCGGCCCCGGCGGCGTCAAGGGAGCCGTGGTGCACGCGGTGTCGAACGTGTCGTTCGACATCGCCAGTGGGGAGACCCTGGGCATCGTCGGCGAGACGGGCTCGGGCAAGTCCACGCTGGCTCGGTCCATCATCCAGGAGCCGCGCCCGAAATCGGGCGAGGTGCACCTGCTCGGCACGGACCTGATGCGGTTGCGCCGCAAGGCCCTCACCCGGGCGCGGCGGCACGTCCAGATGGTCTACCAGGACCCGTTCGGCTCCCTGAACCCCAAGTGGCGCGTCACCGAGCTGGTCGAGGAACCGCTGGTCGGGTACGGCGTCAAGCCGGCGGAGAAGCGCCGCCGGCGGGTCGCCGAACTGCTCGACCTGGTCGGCCTCGACCCGTCGGTGTACGGCAGGCGGCGCCCGCACGAGCTGTCGGGCGGGCAGTGCCAGCGCGTCGCCATCGCCCGCGCCATCGCGCTGAACCCGGCGCTGGTCGTCTGCGACGAGCCGGTGGCCTCGCTGGACGTGCTGATCCAGGCGCAGGTGCTCAACCTGTTCGAGCGGCTGCGCTCGGAGCTGGGCCTGTCGTACCTGTTCATCTCGCACGACATGGCGCTGGTCAAGCAGGTCAGCGACCGGGTGGCGGTGATGCACCTCGGGCAGATCGCCGAGATCGGCCCGTCCGAGGACCTGTACCACAAGCCCCTGCACCCCTACACCTCGGCGCTGCTCAACTCCATTCCCGGGCTCGACCCGGCCACCGGGAAGGTGCGCCGCCCGGCGCCGCCGCCCGGCGAGCCGCCGTCGCCGATCGACCCGCCCAGCGGCTGCCGGTTCCGCACCCGCTGCCCGTTCGCGCAGGACCGGTGCGCCACCGAGACGCCGCCGCTGCGTGAGGTCGGCACCCGGCGGCAGGTCGCCTGCCATTTCCCGCTCGACGGGAAGGCCGGCGACGCCGCGCCGCCCCCCGCGGCTTCCGTGTCATGAAAGAGATATCGATCCCGTGGTCGCCCGCTCTGCATAGTCATGGTGAGGACGGCGAACTGGCCGGCGACCGGAACAATGGAACGAGGCTCCAATGGGAATGATCACCCGAGCCGCGATCTGCCGGGCGCCCGGCAGGCCGTGGGAGATCGCCGACGTCGAGCTGGACGAGCCGAAGGCCAACGAGATCCGCATCAAATTCATGGCGGCCGGGCTATGCCATTCCGACGACCATATCCAGAAGGGCGACGCGCCCATGCGGATGCCCGTCGTGGGTGGTCACGAGGGTGCCGGCATCGTGGACGCGGTCGGCGAAGGGGTGACCAGGGTCGCGGTCGGTGATCATGTCACCTGCTCCTTCATTCCGGCCTGCGGCTCGTGCCGTTACTGCTCGACCGGACGGCAGAATCTGTGCGACGCCGGATTGAACGCGGGCACCGGAATGTTCCCCGACGGCACGTTCCGCTTCCATCTCGACGGCGAGGACCTGGGCGGGCTGTGCGTTCTTGGAACGTTCTCCCAGTACGCGGTCGTCTCCGAATTCTCCGCCATCAGGATTCCCGATGACATTCCGTTCGACGTGGCCGCGCTGGTGGCCTGCGGGGTGCCGACCGGCTGGGGCTCGGCGGTGTACGCCGCGGGCGTCCGGCCGGGCGACACGGTGGTGATCTACGGCGCCGGGGGAGTGGGCAGCAACGCGGTGCAGGGCGCCCGGTTCGCCGGGGCCAAGAACGTGATCGTGGTGGACCCCGTCCCGTTCAAGCGGGAGATGGCCGAGGTGTTCGGCGCCACCCACACCTTCGCCGACGCCGCCAAGGCGCACGACTTCGTCGTCGAGACCACCTGGGGCGAGCTGGCCGACCACGCGATCATCACGGTCGGGGTGCTGCACGACGAGGTGATCCACAACGCGCTCAACGTGGTCGGCAAGAGCGGCCAGGTGACCATCACCGCGGTCGGCGGCGGCACGCTGGACGTCCACCCCGGCATGCTGATCGGCTACCAGCGCCGGGTGCAGGGCGCCATCTACGGCGGGTGCCGCCCGCTGCACGACGTGCCCCGCCTGCTGGGCCTGTACCGCTCGGGCGACCTCAAGCTCGACGAGCTGATCACCCGCCGCTACCGGCTGGACGAGGTCAACCAGGGCTACCAGGACATGCTGGACGGCAAGAACGTCCGCGGCGTGATCATCCATGACCACTGACGGCGGAGCCGTTCGGGGGGTCTGGGGGACCGCCCCCAGAGATGGCACGGGCACTGACGGCGGAGCCGTTCGGGGGGTCTGGGGGATCGCCCCCAGGGATGGCACGGGCACGAGCGGGGCCGTCCGGAACGTCTGGGGGATCGCCCCAGGAATGACACGAGCATTGAGGGCCTAGGGAGCAGGCATGACGACCGTGCTATCCGATGCGGCGAAGGACGCGCTGCGGGTGGACAACGCCCATCTGATCGGCGGCGAGTGGGTTCCCGCCAGGAGCGGTGAGACCATCGAGGTGATCAACCCGGCGACCGGGGAGACGCTGGCGCAGGTGCCGCGGGGCACCGCGGAGGACGTGGACGACGCCGTGCGCGCGGCCACGGCCGCGTTCCCCGCGTGGCGCGACACCAGCGCCACCGCGCGGGCCGAGCTCATCATGAAATGGGTGCGGCTCATCCAGGAGCATGAGACCGAGCTGGACCGGTTGGAGTCGCAGGACGTCGGCAGGCCGCACTGGGGCCCGATCGCGCCGATCAGGATCCTGACGTTCATCGCCGGGCAGGCCGACAAGGTGCTCGGCACCTCGATGCCGACGCACTCGCCGGACGTGATCGGGCTGACGCTGCGCGAGCCGTACGGCGTGGTCGGCAGCGTCATCCCGTGGAACGCGCCCGCGGCGATGTTCTCCAACGACGTCGGCGCGGCCATCGCGGCCGGCAACACCATCGTGATCAAGCCCGCGGAGGACGCGCCGCTGGCCCCGCTGGCGCTGGCCAAGCTGGCGATGGAGGCCGGCATCCCGGCCGGGGTCGTCAACGTCGTCACCGGGTACGGGCCCGAGGCCGGCGCCGCCATCCCCGCGCACCCCGGCGTCCACCGGATGAGCTTCACCGGCTCGCCGCAGACCGGCCAGGCGGTGATGGAGGCGTGCGCCAAGAACCTCACCCCGCTGCACCTGGAGCTGGGCGGCAAGTCCCCGCAGGTCGTCTTCGACGACGCCGACCTGGACGCCGCGATCCCCGCGATCGTCGCGGGCATCACGCTGAACACCGGCCAGGTGTGCGCCGCCGGGTCCCGCGTCGTGGTGGACCGGAGCGTCCACCAGGAGGTCGTGCGCCGGCTGGCCGAGCGGATGAGGCAGGTCAAGGTGGGGCCGTGGCATCAGCCGGTGCAGATGGGCCCGCTGATCAACGCCAAGCAGCACGACCGCGTGATGGGCTACGTGCGGCTGGGCCAGGAGGAGGGCGCCGAGCTGGTGCTGGGCGGCGGCGTGCCGTCCGGCGAGGAGTTCGAGCGCGGCTACTTCGTGGAGGCCACGCTGTTCGACCAGGTGCGGCCGGACATGCGGATCGCCCAGGAGGAGATCTTCGGCCCGGTCCTCGCGGTGATCCCGTTCGACGGCGAGACCGAGGCGCTGGAGGTGGCCAACGGCACCGAGTACGGGCTGGTCGCCTCCGTGTGGACGCGGGACGTCGGGCGCGCGGTGCGGATGTCGCGGGGCATCCAGGCGGGCCAGGTGGCGGTGAACGCGGCGCTCGGGCCCGGTGTGATCGGCGCGCCGTTCGGCGGCTACAAGCGCAGCGGCTTCGGCCGGACCATGAGCGCGGACGCGGTCAAGGAGTACACGCGCGTGAAGGCGGTGTCGCTTCGTGGCACCGCGCTCTGACGACAACGGCGCGGGGGAGGCCCGCGAGGCCGGGGCCACCACGGGGGTCCGGCTCCGTGTCCTGATGGAGCCCCGGCACGGGGCCCGGTACGACGAGATCCTCGCGCTCGCCCTGGCCGTCGAGGAGGCCGGGTTCGACGCGTTCTTCCGCTCCGACCACCTGTTCGGCGTGGACCCCGAGGATCGCGCGTTCCGCCCGACCGACTGCTGGACGACGATCGGCGGGCTGGCCAGGGACACCCGGCGGGTGCGGCTCGGCGCGCTGATGGGCGCGGCCACGTTCCGCCACCCGGGCCTGCTCGCCAACATCGTCGCGTCCGCGGACGAGATGAGCGGCGGGCGGGTCGAGCTGGGCCTGGGCACCGGCTGGTACGAGCGCGAGCACGAGGCGTTCGGCATCCCGTTCCCCCCGACGGCCCGCGAGCGGTTCGACCGGTTCGAGGAGCAACTGGCCATCATCAAGGGGCTGTGGACCGTCCCGGAGGACGACACGGCGGGCTTCTCCTTCGACGGCGTCCACTGGCAGGTGAAGAACAACCACGCGCCGCCCCGTCCCACGCAGTCGCCGCACCCCCCGATCCTGATCGGAGGGTCGGGACCCAAGCGCACCCCCGCGCTGGCCGCCCGCTACGCCGACGAGTTCAACACGGCGCTGGGCGACGACGACGCGGTACGGGAGCGGCACGAGCGCTTCTCCCGGGCCTGCGAGGCGATCGGCCGCGACCCCGCCGAGGCGCGCCGGTCCTCGGTGGTGCCGGTCGCCTGCGGGACCACCGAGGACGAGGTGGACCGGCGGGCGGAGATCATCGGCTCGGACTTCATGCGGAGGCACGCGGCGATCGGCTCCCCCGAGCTGGTCACCGAGCGTATCGCGGCCCTGGCCGCTCTCGGCGCGGACACCGTCTACCTGCACATCTACGACATCCACGATCTGGACCACATCGCGCTGATCGGCGCCGAGGTCCTGCCGCACACGGCGTCCATGAAGGTCGGAGCGCCATGAGCACTGCGCTACTACGAGCAGGGAGGACGCGATGAGCACGCTCACCACCCACGCCGCCATCGCCCGCGAGCCGCACCTCGGCTGGGAGCTGGCCGACCTCCGGCTCGACCCGCCCAAGGAACACGAGGTGCGGGTCAGGTTCCACGCGTCGGGGCTGTGCCACTCCGACCATCACATCACCAAGGGCGACGCCCGGGTGCGGCTGCCGGTCGTCGGCGGGCACGAGGGCGCCGGTGTCGTGGAGTCCGTCGGCCCGCACGTGCGGCGGGTGAAGCCGGGCGACCGCATCGTCTGCTCCTACATCCCCGCGTGCGGCGCGTGCCGGCCCTGCTCGACCGGGCATCAGAACATGTGCGTCAAGGGCCTGAACGCGGGCACCGGCATGTTCCTCGACGGCACGTTCCGGTTCCACCTGGATGGCGAGGACCTGGGCGGGTTCTGCACCCTGGGCACGTTCTCGCAGTACGCGGTGGTGTCCGAATGGGCGTGCATCCCGCTGCCCGACGACATCCCGTTCGAGATCGGCGCGCTCGTCGGGTGCGGCGTGCCGACCGGCTGGGGCTCCGCGGTGTACGCGGCCGGCGTCCGCGCCGGCGACACCGTGGTGATCTTCGGTGCGGGCGGCGTGGGCAGCAACGCCGTGCAGGGCGCGCGGTACGCGGGCGCCAAGAACGTGGTGGTCGTGGACCCCGTCGCGTTCAAGCGGGACATGGCCAAGACGTTCGGGGCCACGCACGCCTTCGCCACGGCGAGCGAGGCGCACGACTTCGTCGTCGAGACCACCTGGGGGCAGCTGGCCGACCACGTCATCTGCACCCCCGGCGTGGTCACCCAGGAGATCGTCGAGGCGGCCGTGCTGATGACCGGCAAGGGCGGCAAGGTCACCATCACCGCCGTCGGCAAGGCCACCGAGACGGCCGTCCACATGCGCGCCGGCCTGCTCATCAGCTACCAGCGGCAGGTGCGCGGCGCCCTGTTCGGCGACTGCAACCCGCTGTACGACGTCCCGAAACTGCTCGGCCTCTACCGGGCCGGCGACCTCAAGCTCAACGAGCTGATCACCCGCAGGTACCGGCTCGACCAGGTCAACGACGCCTACCGGGACCTGGAGGAAGGCAAGAACATCCGCGGCGTCATCGTCCACGAGCACTGAACGTCGGCGCTCCCACCGTCCGGAAGGAACTCTCGTGAGCAAGCCTGGCTTCGTCGCCGATGAGGACAGGGACGCCGTGACGGCGATGCTCCGCGCGCAGCTGGAGGGACTGCCCGCGCGCTCCCCGTTCTACGCCGACCTGTTCGCCGCGCACGGAGTGGACGCCGGCGCGCTGGAGTCCCTGGACGACCTGCGCAAACTACCGTTCACCGGCAAACAGGAACTGCGCGAGTCGCAGGCGGCGGCGCCCCCGCTCGGCCGGCACGCCGGCGTGGACCTCACCGAGGTGATCCGGGTGCACGCCTCCACCGGCACCACCGGAACGCCGAGCTGGGTCGGGGTCACCCGGCGCGACTCGGAGGCGTGGACGGAAATGGTGGCGCGGGCGTTCCGCACCATGGGCGCCACACGCGAGGACGTGGTGCTGCACGGCGCGGGCCTGACGCTGTTCGTCGGCGGGCTGCCGATCCGGGACGCCATCGAACGGATCGGCAGCACGATGGTCCCGATCGGGACGGGCGCCTCGGAGAAGGCCGTGCTGGCGCTGGAGACCCTCGGGATCACGGCGCTGCACGCCACCCCCTCCTACGTCCGTTACCTCGCCGAGTACATCCGGGAGCGCAAGGGCCGCGACCCGCGCGAGTTCGGCATCCGGAAGATCTTCGTGGGCGGAGAGCCCGGCGGCGGCGAACCCGCGTTCCGCGCCCACGTGGAACGCGAGTGGGGCGGCAAGGTCACCGAGGGTCTGGGCAACGCCGACATGGCACCCGTGCTGTTCGGCGAAGCTCCGGGCACCGACGGGATGCGCTTCACCGGCGGCCGCCACGTGGTCGTGGAGCTCATCGACCCGGACACCGGTGAACCCGTCGACCCCGAACCCGGCGCCACCGGCGAACTCGTCTACACCTCCGTGGACCGCGAATGCTGCCCGCTGGTCCGGTTCCGCACCAGGGACCGGATCGTGGTCACCGGCCTCGCGCACGACGGGGCCCCGCTGATCCGCTGCGTGGGACGCACCGACGACATGCTCATCGTCCTGGGCGTCAACGTGTTCCCCACGGCGGTCCGCGACCTCGTCCAGACCCTCCACCCCCGCACCAGCGGAGTCGTGCAGATCATCCGGCCCGACCGCGGCGGCCACCGCGTCGACCCGCCGCTCCGGGTCGAAGCGGAATGGGGCGCCGAACCCGGCGACCACGACACGCTCCGCCGCGACATCGAGGACCTGATCAGAACGCGGCTGACGGTGCCCGCGGCGGTGACGCTCGTCCCGCCCGGCACCATCGCCCGCTCGGAGATGAAGTCCCAGCTGACCCGCGTCGAATGACCGGGGCGACCAGAAAGGCACACCGATGACGGACGACCCGCTGATCGATCCGTTCGCCGACGCGGGACCGCGCTGGATGGAGGGCCGCACCGCCCTCGTCGCGGGAGGCGGCCAGAACACCGCCTTTCCCGGCGTCGGCTACGCCATCTGCATGCTCCTCGCCGCCCACGGCGCCCGGGTGGCCGTGCTCGACCGCGACAAGGACGCCGCCGCCCGCACCGTCGACCGCATCGCCGCGGACGGCGGCGAGGCCATCCCCGTGATCGCCGACGTCACCTCCGACCGGGCCTGCGCCGACGCCGTCGCCGAAACCGTCTCCCGCTTCGGACGGCTCGACACCCTCGTCCACACCGTCGCCGTCGGCGACCGCGCCGGGGTCTTCGACGTGACCCCCGAGCGGTTCGACGAACTCATGGACGCCAACTTCAAATCGGCGTGGAGCATCACCCGGCACGCGGTACCCGTACTTCCCCGCGGAAGCTCCATCGTCACCATTTCATCGGTCGGCGCCCGCTACCGGGGCCCAGGAATGGTCTACTGCGTCGCCAAAGCCGCGCTGGAGAACTTCACCGAAGGCGCGGCCACCACACTCGGCCCCCAAGGCATCCGCGTCAACTGTGTCCAAGTCGGCGCCATCTACGGCGCGTTCGCCGCCCGCGGCGGAATGCCACAGGAAATGCGCAAACCGCGCCTGGAAGCGACCTCGCTGAAGACCGAGGGCACCTCCTGGGACATCGCCTACGCCGCACTGTTCCTGTTGAGCGACCGGGCCAAGTGGATCTCCGGCCACATCCTCACCGTGGAAGGCGGCCCCCCACACCGCTACCCGGTAGGAGAACCCATCACCTCTGTGCCCTAACGCTGTGGGGGCTGTGACTTATGTGGGGGGCGGCCCCCCACACCCCCGTAGGGCCTCGCCCCTACGACCCCGGCAGGGGGCTCCGCCCCCTGCACCCCCTTGGGGCTTTGCCCCTTGTCTGTTCAGGGGGTTTGTCTGGCGGTGCGGGGTTGGCGGGGGCGGGTTGAGACGGTGCGGCGGGCTTCTGTGGGGACGGTGCGCCGGGTCTCGGGTGGGACGGGGCGTCCCAGGCCGCGGGTGTGGCGGGGGGTGGCGACGGTGCGGCCCTGGGTTCCGCCGGCGGAGGGGGCGCCCAGGGTTCTTGAGATGCCTCGGGCGGTCGCGGCCAGGGCGGGGACCAGCGCGTGCGGTGGCATGTCGGTGGGGGTGGTGAGGCCCACGGCGGCGATCACGCGGTCGCGGTGGCCGCGGATCGGGACGGCGATGGCGCGGGCGTCGTAGGTCAGCTGGTTCTCGATGATGGCCACGCCGGACCTGCGGATCTCGGCGAGCCGGTGCCGCAGCGCGTCCGGATCGGTCGGGGTGTACTCGGTGAAGCGGCGCAGCTTGGAGGACAGGACCTCCTCCTGGAACTCCTGTGGCGCGAACGCCAGCAGGACCAGTCCGGTGCCGGTGGCGTGCATCGGCCAGCGCCCGCCCAGGCGGCTGGGTACGGGGACGCCCTCGCGGGCCCGCAGTGACTCGATGTAGATGACATCGTGGCCGTCGGCCACCGCCAGATGGATGTTGGCCCGGACGGCGTGCTGGAGGTCTTCGAGGAAGGGCAGCGCGACCTCGCGCAGGCGCAGGCCCTGCGACGTGGTGCCCAGTTCGAGGATGCGGAGCCCGATGCTGTATTTGCCGTCGGCGTCACGGTCCAGCGCACCCCATACGCGTAGCTCGTTGACGAGCCGGTGGGTGGTGCTGAGCGTGAGGCCCGTGCGTCTGCTGATCTCGCTGAGAGAAAGCGCGGCATTGTCGATATCGAAGACCCCGAGGATCGAGAGCACCCGCTGCGCAGCGGTGAGGCGATTCGGTCCCGCGGGGCCGGTTGCCTGGACGGTCATACCCACTCACCCACTTGTCCCGCCCATGTGACCCAGGTTACACATGTGTGAACGAGGCTACATAAATCGCTGGGCTTGGGGAAGTCATGAAAAAGGTCGGGAAAAGTCTTCCATCCATCGGAAATGGTATTTTCGGTGCCCTTCCTTCTGTGGTTGGGGGGTGAATTGCCGGTTTCCTTCCGCGTCGCGAAAGGGGCGGTCCGCGTGGGGGCGGTGCCGACCTACAGTGCTGTGACAGGGCCGGAGCCCGCCCGCTCCCCAGCGCGGCCTCGCCCCGGCCGTCGGAACTGCGGGACACGAATGAGGCGGTGAGGGATGTTCGACCACATCCTCGACCCCACCGGACAGTCGCAGCGGACCGCCGTGCAGGAGCGGGCGGTCGCGCGCCGGCTGCCGAGCCTGGCGGGCGCCCGGGTGGGACTGCTGGACAACACCAAGAAGAACGCGGCGCCGCTGCTGGCCGAGCTGGGCCGGCTGCTGGAACGCGAACACGGCGCCACGGTGACGATCCAGCGCACCAAGCACGCGTTCGCCTTCCCGGTGGACGACCCGCTGCTGAAGGAGATCGCGGCCGTCAGCGACGTGGTGGTCACCGGGGTGGGCGACTGCGGGTCGTGCAGCGCCTCCGCGGCGGCGGACGGCATCGCGTTCGAGCGCGCGGGCCTGCCCACCGCGGTCATCTGCAGCGACGCCTTCGAGGTGACCGCGCGGGCGATGGCGGACGTGCACGGTGACGCGGAGTTCGAGTTCCTGCTGACGCCGCACCCGGTGGCCGTGCTGAACCCCGACCAGGTGAAGGCGCGCGCCAAGGAGCTGCTGCCGGTGGTGGTGGCGCGGGTCACCGAGCAGGCGTCCCGATGACCGAGCAGGCCCTGGACGGGGCGGACGCCGCGGAGCTCACCGAGCTCGCGTGCAAGTCGATCGAGTACGTCTACGAGCGGGGCTGGACCGACGGCCTGCCCGTGGTACCGCCGACGCGCGCGCGGGCCGACGAGTTCCTGGCCACCACGTCCCGTCCCGCCGATGAGGTGATCGGCCGGCTCGACCATCTCAAGCGGGAGGTGACCGTCGAGCTGGCCGCCATCAACGCGATCATGGCGGGCTGCCTTCCGGAGCACTTCCCGGTGGTGCTGGCCGCCTGGGACGCGCTGATGCTGGAACGCGCGGTGGTGGGGGGCGGCTGGCAGAGCACCAGCGGCCCCGCGCCGCTGATCGTGGTGAACGGCCCGGTGCGGCAGCGGCTGGGGTTCAACAGCACCGGCGGCGTGTTCGGCCCCGGGTTCCGCGCCAACGCCACCGTGGCCCGCGCCATCGGCCTGATCGTCCGCAACGCGCTCGGCGTCGTCCCGCACGTCCTGGAGCAGGCCACGCAGGGCATCCCCGGACGGTGGGCGCAGTGCATCGCCGAGAACGAGGAGGAGAGCCCCTGGGAGCCGCTGTCGGTGGACGGCGGCGTCACGGCGGGCTGCGACGCGGTGTCCACGACGCTGCTGCGCACCAGCGAGTACATCGACAACCGGCACACCGACGACCCGGAGAAGGTGCTCGCCGACTTCGCCGACACCCTGTCGCGCACCGGAAGCTGGATCTTCCGCAACGCCGGCGCCGGGGTGGTGTTCTGCCCCGAGCACGCGCAGCTGCTGGCCAAGGCGGGCATGTCCAAGGAGGACGTGCGGACCTGGCTGGTGGAGCGCTGCGGGCGGCCGAAGGCCGACTTCCACCGCGTCGGCAAGAGCCTGAACGCGCAGGGCCGCAGGGGCGACCACGAGGACGCCGAGCTGGAGGGCTTCGACCCGATGTTCTCCGAGGACTCGCCCAAGCACCTGCCGATCGTCGTGGCGGGCGCCCGCAACGCCGGCATCTCGATGGTGGTCCGGTTGTTCTCCGGCACCGGCTGGTCGGGCATCTCCGCCCGGGTGGAGAAGCCCCGGAACGGTTAGGCCGGGTCCTCCAGCAGGCGGGTCATCGCCTCGATCTCGGCGCCCTGCTCGTTGATGATGTGCTTGGCCAGGTTGCGGATGTAGACGTTGCGGCCGACGCGCAGCACGGCGCGCGCCATGGTGATGGCGCCCCGGTGGTGTTCGATCATCCCGCGCAGGTAGAGGCGGGTCGCGTTCCTCCCGTCCGTGGCCGACTCCAGCGCGGACAGGCGGGCCTTGCCGAGCATCCCGTGGCCGTCTCCGTGGAGCTTGGCGGCACGCGGGTCGTCCTGCTCCACCACGGGCTTCTTCCAGGCGGCCAGCCACCGGTTCATCTCGTCGATCTCGCGCTGCTGGTCGGTCCGGATGAAGCCGGCGACGGCGGCGACCCGTTCGGGGACGTCCCGCTTGCCCAGAAGCGTCCGGCTCATCCACACCGCCTGGCCATGGTGGACGATCATCATGGCCGCGAACGTCACGTCCTGCGCGTTGGGCGGTGTGGCGGAGGCCGTCGCGGTGGGCGGCGCGGGCGCGGTCGCTCCGGCCGCGGCGGTCCGCCCGCCGGGGTCGCTTCCTGCGGGCGCCTCGGCCGCGCAGCCGGACAGGGCGACCGCCACGGCCGCGCACGCGGCCACGGCGGGGCCCGCCCCGCGCCGGAAGGAGGCGCGGGACGGGCGGTGGAGGAGAGGCGTCACGCCGTGCCGTTCCCGTCGACGCCGTCGCCGTTGACGGGAAGGCGGTCGTCGGGGATGAGCGGGTTCTGCGCGCTGAAGTCGCGCGGGACCAGCTCGAACCCCTGCCAGTGGACGGGCATCGGGCTCTGGTCCTCGTCCCGGGGGATGTGGTGGAAGCCGATCCGCACCCACGCCACCGGGTCGGTCATCGTCTCGCCGTCGGTGTAGTCGAGGATGGACGTGCCGGGGCACTCGGGGTCCTGGTTGAACGTGGCGAACTTCTCGCAGGGCTTGTACTGCGTGAAGGTCACGTCCGGCATGGTCTCCGGGTGCGCCTCGTAGGCGTCGGAGGCGCCCAGATCCAGCTCGTAGGAACGCGGGTGGTCGTCGGCGTTGCGGCTGTCCGGCGCCACGACCCGCCACCAGCGGCGCAGGGCGGTGTTGAGGTTCTCCTCGGTGGTGATGTCCTTCTTCTTCGTCTTGTAGATCGCGGAGCGGCGGCCCCGCTCGCCGGTCGGCGCGGTGTCGTACTGCTCCACCTTCTGGTTCGCGCCGATGCCGAAGTCCACCTTCCAGAACGCGCTGTGGTAGTGGTTCACCGAGTAGTCGCTCTGGCCGGGGCCGATCGGCCAGCCCTCGTCCGGGGTGGTGTAGTCGCGCGGCGCCAGGTCACCGGTCGCCCCCAGCCGGACGCTGATCTGCCCGTCGTCGGCCAGCCGGTACTCGGTCAGGTACTCGTACCAGCCCACCTTCGAGATCGTCTTCAGGACCAGGTCGTGGCCCATCTTGGCGTACGGCTTGGTGGGCGACGGGCCCTGCAGCCGGTACGCCAGGCCCGTCTCCTGCTTGCTGACGCACAGGACCTTCTTGGAGCCCTCACCGGCGCCCGTCCACGCGGCGCGCCGCTTGCCCTCGCAGTCGTCCCCGTCCATCGGCTCCATGTAGCTTCCGCCGAAGCCATAGGAGGTGATGTCGTTCCATTCGTTGTAGCCGGAGTCGTAGGGCACGTTGAGCTGCGCCAGCGTGATCGAGTCCAGGACGTTCAGCAGGGCCTTGTCCCGCTTGCCCCTGAACGCCACCTTCTCCAGCACCAGCCCGGTCTTCTCGTCCACGTGCCAGCACAGCTGCCACCGGCTGCCGTTCGGCAGCTTCTCCTCGACCATGGCGTTGTCGCCGCAGTACTCGGCGCGGTCGCGGTCGGGCGCCGCGGCGGCCGGGGCCGCCGCCGCGCCCGTGCCGGCCATGGCCAGCGCCACGGCCGCGGCGCCCCATCTCCATTTGCGCGGCCTCCGGGCCGCCGGTGTCTGTCGCGCGTTCGGATGCATCGGGCTCCTACCTCAGACGGGCCACCGTGCGACCGGACAGGTCGATCACGATGTCGGTGATGTCGATGAAGGGACCGTTCGGCACGCGCGTGAACAGCTGCACGCACCGGCTGGCGCCGCACTGGTCCGCGCCCGTGTCGGCGGGCCGCGCGGTGTAGGTGGTGGCGGTGGCCTGGACCTGCGAGGCCGAGGTGAACGCGCGGCCCGCCGCCCGTCCGAACCTGGCCTTGAAGTCGGCGCTGAGGGGGTGGGCCAGGAAGATGGCCACGGCCTCGGCGGTCTCCCGCTCCGAGGGCGGCGGCTGCATCCTGCCGCGGCTGAAGGTGCCCTCGACCGCGCCCGTGCGCAGGTTCACCACGCGCTTGATCAGCTTTTCGGACGTGTAGTCGTAGAAGTAGACGGCCGCGCGCCTGGGCGCGTCAGGGCCGTCCTCGCCCGGTTTGGGCGCGGCCAGCTCGAACGACAGGTACTCCGGTCCCGGAGCCCCCTTGACGTCGGTGCCGGTCAGCCCGTTCGCGGCGGCCGTCTTCGCCTGCCGCAGCTCGGCCGGTGTGAGCTGGTCGCGGCCGATCCCGCCGCCGGCCGGCGGCGCGGTGGCCGTCGGCTCCGCGACACCCGCGGTGGACGCGGGTGAGGCGGCTCCGCCGGTGTCCGGTGGCGCCGACGCGGTCGCGCCGACGATCCCGCTGAGGCCCAGCGCCACCACGGCGGTGGAGGCCGCCGCGACCAGCCCCCATCGCAGCCGCTGGGCCCTCGATCTCCAGGGCGGAGCGCGATGCTCGCGCTCGTCCGCCTCGTCCATGGCCCCTCCCGAAGGTGAGTAACGAACGGCCTCACCTTCGGCCGGGCCGGTTTCACCGCCGTTACCCGGCCGAGAAGAATCCGGCGCGGTGAACGGGAAAGCGCGGTGCCGTCCTTCTCACTCGCCGCGTCCCCTGCCGTAACACGGGTGCAACCCGGGGGTGACGCCGATCACCTAGCTTCATGATCGCTACGGCGCGGGGAGGATCATGTGAGCGCACTCGCCACCGCCATCGCCGAGGCCCTGAGCAGGAGCGATACCCCGGTCTCCGGGCCGCGGGGCGGGCGCGGCCTGGACCGTCGCCGGCTCGGCGCGCTGCCCGTCGCGGCGCAGGCCGTCGCCACGGTCGCGCCGTCCCCCGGGATGGTGTCGGCGACCGGCCTGGCCACCTCCCTGGGCGCCGCCGCGGTGCCCGTGCTCGGCCTCGCCACCCTGCTGATGGTGCTGGTCTCGCTGGCCATCGCCCAGTTCGCGCGGCGCATCACCGCGGCCGGGTCGCTCTACACCTACGCGGCCAAGGGGCTCGGCCCCGCCGGGGGCTTCCTCACCGGCTGCCTGCTGCTCCTCGCGTACGGCGCGCTGGTGGTGATGTGCCTGCTGGGCGCGGGCCGCCGGTCCGCCGCCTTCCTGACCGAGGCGGGCGTGCCGCTCCCGGCCGGAGGGGACGGTCCCGCCCTGCTCGCCGCGGCGCTCCTCGGGACGGTCATGACCGCCTGCGTCATCCGCGGCGTGCGGATCTCGGCGTCGCTGACGCTGGCGCTGGAGGCGTGCTCGGTCATCACCGTCCTCGCCGTCCTGCTGCTGACGGCGGCGACCGGGGCGCCCGGCCTCCCGGCCGCCTCCTACGCCTCCGGCACGGCGGCCTCCGCGCTGATCCTCTCGGTCACGGCGCTGGTCGGGTTCGAGAGCGGCTGCGGTCTGGGGGTGGAGACGCGCCGCCCGTTCGCCGTCGTCCCGCGCGTGGTGATCTGGACGCCGGCGGGCTGCGGGCTGCTCTTCGTCCTCGCGGGCGCGCTGCACCTGGCCGGGCCGGGAGGCGCCGGGCCGCCCGGTGAGGGACCGGCGCCGTTCCTGCCGGGGCTGCTGCACCTCGGGCTGGCCTCGTCGCTGTTCGCGTGCGCGATGGCGTCCGGGAACGCGGTCACCCGCGTCCTGTTCACCATGGGGCGCGAAGGGATGCTTCCGGCGGCGCTCAGCCGGACTCACCCGCGCCACCGCACCCCGCACGCCGCCGCGTACGCGATGACGCCGTTCGCGATCGCGCTGCCCGGCGCGCTGTGGGCGGTGGGCCTGCCGCCCGGGCCGCTGTCCGGCGCGCTGTCGGCGCTGACCGTTCTCGCGTTCCTGGCCGCCTACCTGCTGGTCTGCGCCGCCGCCCCGCTCTTCCTGCACCGGATCGGCGAGCACGTCCCGGCCACGACCGGCACGGCGGTGCTGGCGGCCTGCGCGTCCGCCGCCGTCCTGGCCGGTGTCGTGGTCACCATGGCGGGCGAGGGACGCGTCCGCCTGCTCGGCCTGTTCGGCCTGACGCTCGTCCTGGGCATGGCCTGGTTCCTGCGGGTCCGCCGCCGCGCGCCGCACCGGGCCGCGGCCATCGGGTACTTCGACCCTGCCGCGCCGGAGGACGTGCTGCCCGGAGCGCTGCCCGAAGGCCCGTCGTGGGGCGAGTGGAGCCGCCATGGCCGCCACTGACCTGCCGCCCGTCGGCCGCCAGCCGAACGCGATCCACAACGCCCTCAGCGTCCTGGAGGAGGTCGCGCGGGCGGGACCCGGCGTGACCGCCAAGGAGATCTCCACCGCGCTCGGGCTGCCGCCGGCCACCACGTACCGGCTGGTCAACCAGCTCGTGGCCGAGGAGTATCTGGTGCGGCTGCCCGACCTGCGCGGCTTCACGCTGGGCCGCAAGGTGATCGAGCTGGCCGGCGCGGTCGCGCCGCCCCGCCTGCCCGGCCCGGCCGCGGACGCGCTCGCCGGGCTGCGCTCGGAGGTCCGGCTGGCGATCAACCTGGTCTCCTACCGGCGGGGACGGCTGCGGATGCTGGACTCCGACCCCGACCACCCGCCGACGTCGGACGCCGTCCTGTCCCGGCACCCGCACGCCTCGGCCTTCGGGAAGCTGCTGCTCGCCGAGCACCGCGACTGGCGGTCCCTGGTCGGCGGCCGCCTGCGCCGGATCACCGCGCGCACGATCGCCGATCCCGTGGCGCTGGACCGCGAGCTGGACCGCGTCCGGAACGAGGGCTTGGCCAGGCAGTGCGAGGAGTTACGCGCGGGCCGTGGATGCCTGGCGGTCCCCGTCCGGGACGCCTCGGGCACGCTCGTGGCGGGGCTCGCGGTCAGCGGCCCGCCGGATCGCATCAGCGCCTTGGAGACACCGATCCTGCGGCGGGTACGCGATTGCGCGGCCGATCTGAGCCACCTGCTGCCGCGCTGACCCTCTTCTGGAAGAGCAGGACACCCCCAGCGAGGAACGCCAGGTTCACGGCCAGATGCCTCAGTTCCCCCTGCCGGAGCGCATCACCCAGCGGGGTCACGTACAGGAGGAGCGAGACCGTGATGAGCAGCCCGGCCCCCACCGCCCGGCCGGCTCCGCGCGTGCGGACCAGAAGGAGCAGCCATTCGTGCGGACCCCGGTCCCCATCGATCCGCGCGGGACGCACCACGTCCAGCACGAGCCGTACCGGCGCGCCCGCCACCAGGAGGTACGAGGCCAGACCCGCCAGCAGCGCCTGCTGGACGACCAGTGCGCCCGTCTCCTCGAACGCGTACCGCGCGACCCCCGACTGCGTCGCCACCACGACGACGAGCAGCCCCGCGTACCAGGACAGGACGCGCGCCCCCGGCCAGCTACGGCTCCGCGCGACCCCGGCCGCGTACAGACCGGCCAGCACCACGACAAGGACGGCGAAGAAGAGGTCGAACCGCCACAGCGTCACGAGCCGCCCCAGCGTCGGCTCCGCGAGCGGCGCCTGACCCAGCAGCGCCTGGACCGCGCCCTCCTCGACCGCCGCCTCGGACGGGGCGGTACGGCTCAGCGCGACGGCCAGCCCCATCGCGGCGGCCATCACCACCGTCTCCACCGCCGCGAGCCGGGCGAACCCGTAGACGGAGCCCGCGGCGACGGCGGGGAGCGTGCGCCTCCGATGCCACCAGCCGAACCACCCCAGGACCGCGAACGCGACTCCCTTGGCGATGGCGAGCCGGCCGTAGTCGCCCGTGACCAGATCGGCGACGCTCGGCGTACGGGTGGCCAGGTTGGCGATGCCGCTGAGGCCGACCGCGACAAAGCACCACGGGGCCATCCGCCCGAACCGCTCGCACATCACCTCGATCCGGGGCCCGCGCCGTGCCGCGTGCGCGACGAGCACCGCGAGCCCGCCCACCCAGAATGCCACCCCGACGACATGCATGGCCAGGGACGTCACCGCCGCACCATGGTTGGTCGCCGCAGCCGAATGCCCGGTGAGCGGCGGGGGCAGTAACGCGACCCCCGCGAGCGCCAGCGCCCCCAGTGCGCCGCCGGGCGTACGCCGCGTCCATGTCAGCACGGCGAGGGCGAGTGTCAGGACCACAACGAGCGCGAGTGCGGTCCCTTGCGGCAGGTCCCTGATCTGCTGGAGGGCGCTACCGGTGGTGAGCACCCGTCCGAGCGGCTCCCCGAGCACGTCGGACAGCGTGAGGGCGAGCGTCGCCGCCGCGGCCAGAGCCCACCCGCTCGACAGCCACGCCGCCGCACGGAGGTGGCGCGCCGCCGCGGGGGCCAGCCTCCCGCCGTCCAGCGGGACGAGCACCGCCGCCGCGAGCACGGCGCCCACCGTCAGGACCGCGAGCCCGTCCAGGACCAGCCGCACGACGGGGAGCCCCCAGCCGGTGAGGCGACCCGCCTCGTCCAGACCGGGGACGACCTGCGCGCCATCGCCGGAACCGCCGCCGGCGAGCGCCACCGCCAGAACCGCCGCCGCCACACCGGCGGCGACCGCCGCGACGCCTCCGGCGCGCAACGCGAACCCGCTCACCTGGGCGGCCCGAAGCAGATCGTCGAACCCATGGCGCCGCTCCCTCGCCCTCAAGCCCGCTTGGAGACGATCACGCTAACGCCCGTTTGCTTCGCCCCTGTTACGTCACGCGCACCTCATGTCGTACGCCGCAAGATCAGGTGCGGGAGCGTCCCCTCAGCCGCGCGAACAGGCGGCGGAACATGCCGGCCACCATCACCTTCAGCAGCGTGGTGCCCTTGATCGCCGAGGCCGGCTGCTCGGGCTGCTTGGTCTCCGCCGGCTTGGTTTGGGCCGGCTTGGTTTGGGCCGGCTTGGTCTCGGTGGCCTTCGGCTCGGCGCCTTCAGCGGCGGCCTGCTCGGCGGCGGGCTCGGCCTCGGCCGCGGGCTTCTGCTCACCCTGCTCGGCCTCGATGCGCTCCTGGACGCTCTTGGCCATGTCACCGACCATGCGGGCGGACACGTCCGCCATGATGCCCCGGCCGAACTGGGCGAGCCTGCCCGAGACGGTCAGGTCCGTCTCCAGGAAGACCTGGGAGCCGTTCCCCGAGGGCTCCACGCGCATCTTCGCCTTCGCCTGGGCGGTGCCCGCGCCCCTGGCGTCCTTGCCCTTCGCGCTCAGCACGGCGGTGCGCGCCTTCTCGTCCAACTCGATGATGGTGGCCGTCCCGGTGAACGACGCGGTGACCGGGCCGAGCTTCACCTTCACCTTGCCCTTGAAGGAGTCGTCGCCGAGTTCCTCGGTGAGCTCCGCCCCGGGGAAGCACGCCGCGACGTTGTGCGCGTTCTGCAGGAAGGCGAAGACCACATCGGGATCGGCCTCGACCTCGAAGGTGTTCTCAATGAGCATGGGCCGTCCTCCAGGGGGGTCGCCGAGAATCTCGGGTGCTCTTGACCTTAATGGCACGCGCTCCGCTCGCCTAGGTGCGATCCAAGGATTCGGCAACGCCCGTCCGGCGGGACGGGCCGCCACCGCCATGTCGGCCATGCTGGGGGCATGTCCGCGGAGACGATCATCCGTGCGCTGGACGGAATCTACACCCGTGGCGCGGCGATCCTCCTGAGGGGTCCGGCGGGGATCGGCAAGTCCGCGCTTCTGGCGGAGGCTCGGCGGCGGGCCGCCGAGCGCGGCGTGCGCGTGCTGACCACGGCGGGGGTGCGGGCCGAGAGCGGGCTGGCGTTCGCCGGGCTGCACCGCCTCCTGCGGCCGTTGCTCGACCGGGTGGACGACCTGCCCGCGCCGCAGCGTGACGCCCTGCGGACGGCGTTCGGCATGGCGGAGACCGTCACGACCCCCGCCCCGTTCCTCATCGGGTTAGGCACACTCGGGCTGCTCGGCGCCGAGGCCGCCCGCGAGCCGCTGCTGCTGACCGTCGAGGACGCGCAATGGCTGGACCGGCCGGCCGCCGACGCGCTGGCGTTCGCGGGACGGCGGCTCGGCCCCGAGGCGATCGTGCTCATCGCCGCCCTCCGCGACGGGTACGAGAGCCCGCTGCGGGAGGCGGGGCCGATGGAGGTCCGGCTCGGCGGGCTCACGCGCGAGGCGGCGCGGCGGCTGCTCACGTCGAGGTTCCCGGACCTGCCGCCGGGCGTCCGCGAACGCGTTCTGGACGAGGCGGACGGCAATCCGCTGGCACTGCTGGAACTCCCGAGGGCCCTCGACCCCGCGGGCCCCGGCGAGGAGGAGACGCCGCCCGCCCGCCTGCCGCTGACCCCGCGGCTTCAGCGGGCGTTCGGCGCGCGGGCCGCCGAGCTGCCCGCCCCGACCCGTACCGTGCTGCGCGTGGCGGCGCTGGAGGAGGACTGCCCGCTGGCCCCGGCGCTCGCCGCGGCCGGGATCGTCGACGGGGCGCCGCGCGGTGTCGAGCATCTGGCCCCGGCGGTGCGGGCCGAGCTGATCGAGACCGACGACCGTACGGTCCGGTTCCGCCATCCGCTGTACAGGGCGGCCATCCGCCAGGCGGCGAGCCTGGCCGAGCGGCACGCGGCCCACCGGGCGCTGGCCGAGGCGCTGGAGGACGACCCCGACCGGCGCGTGTGGCACCTGGCGGAGGCCGCGGTCGGGCCGGACGAGGCGGTCGCCGCCGAACTGGCCGAGGCGGGGCGCCGGGCGCTCCGGCGCGGGGCGATCGGCACCGCCGAGGCGGCCTTCGAGCGGGCGGCCGCGCTGGCACGCGACCCCGCCCGCCGGGGGCGCCTGCTGCTGGACGCGGCGGCGGCGGCGAACGACCGGGGACGCGGCAGGACGGTGCTCCGGCTCCTGCGCGAGACCGAGAATCTGGAACTCGGCCCGGAGGGGCACGCCTACCGGATGTGGATCGAGGACGACCTGCCGCTGCGCGACACCGGGCGGGTGCGAGCCCTGGTGGACGCGGCCCGCGCTGGAGATCGTGACCTCGCGTTGCACCTTCTCATGGCCGCCGCCGCGCGTTGCTATTGGGGCGACCTCCGGGACGAGGGCCGTGCGGTGCTGCGCGCCGCGGACGCGCTCGGCGTCGCCTGCGGAGACGACCGGCTGCTGTGCGTCCAGGCGCTCGCGGCACCGATCGAGCGGGCGCCGTCCGTCCTGGGCGGGCTGCACCAGGCCGTGCCGGGGGAGGACCCCACCGCGCTGTACTCGCGGGCCATCGCCGCGTTCGTGGTGGGAGCGTTCGACCAGGCGCTTCCGCTGCTGTCCGCGGCCGCCCGCAGGCTGCGCGAGCAGGGGCGGGTGCGCATGCTGGCGCACGTCCTCCCGATGCAGGCGTGGGCGGCGCTGGAGGTAGGGGACTTCGGTGTCGCGGCGTCCGCCTCGGACGAGGCGAGCGGGACCGGGCGGCCCCTGTGGCAGGCCGCGGGACGGGTCGCCGGAGCGGGGCTGGCCGCGCTGCGCGGCGACCGGGCGGGTGTCGAGAGGCTGACGGCCGAGGCCGAGCGGGTGGCGCTTCCGGCCGGCGCGACGGCGCTGCTGGCCCTCGTCCAGCACACGCGCGGACGGCTGGAACTGGCCGAGGCACGCCACGCCGCGGCCTACGAGCAACTGCGCCGCATCTTCGAGCCCGGTGACCCGGCCGCTCACGCCCCGGCCCGCCGCCACGCGATCGGTGACTTCGCCGAGGCCGCGGCGCGCAGCGGTCACCGCGACGAGGCGCTGGCGCGGCTCACCGAACTGGAGCGGGACGTCCCTCAGGCGCCGGCGTCATGGGCCCACGCCCAGTCGCTCTTCGCCAAGGCGCAGCTCGCCGCCACCGGCGACGGCGGGGCGGCGGAGCGCGCCTTCCGGCGGGCGCTCGGCGAAGGCGGGCAGGCCCCGGTGTTGACGCGGGCGCGGCTCCTGCTCACCCAGGGCGAGTGGCTGCGGCGCCGGCGGCGGCTGATCGAGTCACGCGCCCCCCTCCGTGCCGCACGCGACGCCTTCGACGCCCTGGGGACGGGCCCGTGGGCCGAGCGTGCCCGCCGCGAACTGCGCGCGACGGGCGAGCGGAGCCGGCGGCGCGCACGCCACTCGCCGGTCGAGCTCACGCAGCAGGAACTCCAGATCGTCCGGATGGCCGCGCAGGGCCTCTCCAACCGGGAGATCGCGCAACGCCTCTATCTCTCCCACCGCACGATCGAGTCGCACCTGTACCGGGTGTTCCCGAAGCTGGGGGTCGCCTCCCGCGCCGAACTCGCCGGCGCGCTCGGCGAGCACCCGTCCTGACCGGGCGGGCGTACACGCTCGTCGTCCTCGACCTCCGGGTCGCCCTGCCGGCCGGGGCGCGTCCGCCCGGCAGCCGCCGCCGGGACCGGGCGGGGTAGGGTCACGTCGCGTGGACGAGGTTCTCACCAGGTCGCGGCTCAACCGGGCGGCGCTGGCACGGCAGATGCTCCTGGCCCGCCAGGAGATGACGGCGACCGCGGCCGTGGAGCGGCTGCTGGTGATGCAGGCGCAGGAGGCCAAACCCCCGTACGTCGGCCTGTGGAGCCGTGTCGCGGGCTTCTCCGCCGACCTGCTGCGCCAGGCCCTGCACGGGCGTGAGGTCGTCCGCGCCACGCATGTGCGGGGCACGCTGCACCTGCTGAGCGCGGCCGACTATCTCGCCTTCCGGGCGCCGGTGCAGCCGGTGCTGACCGCGTCCGCCGCGTCGATCGCCAAGCGGCTCGGCGGGCCGCTGCCGGAGCAGGGCGAGCTGCTGGCCGCCGCGCGGGCGATCCTGGAGAAGGGCCCCGCGGACTTCGGGACGATCCGCGAGGGGCTGCGGGAGCGGTTCCCGGAGGTCAACGAGCGCGCGCTGGGTTACGCGGTGCGGATGCAACTGCCGCTCGTGATGGTGCCGACCGGCGACCCGTGGGCCTTCCCGGCGAACGCGGACTTCACGCTCGCGGAGCTGTGGCTGGGCGAGCCCATCGCGCCGGACGAGTCACCCGCCCCCATGGTCCTGCGCTACCTGGCGTCCTACGGGCCGGCCGGCGTCGCCGACATGCAGACCTGGTCGGGGCTGAAGAGCCTGAGGCCGGTCTTCGAGGAGCTGCGCCCGCGGTTGCGGGTCTTCCGGGACGAGAACGGGAGGGAACTGTTCGACCTCCCGGACGCGCCCCGCCCGGAGGCGGAGGTCGAGGCGCCCGCCCGGTTCCTGCCCGAGTTCGACAGCCTGGTGCTGGCGTACGCGGACCGCGGCCGGATCGTGTCCGAGGAGCACCGGCCGCGCCTGGTGACCAAGAACCTGCGGGTCCCCGCCTCCTTCCTGTGGGACGGCTTCGTGCGCGGCACGTGGAAGGCCGCGATCCGGAAGACCTCGGCCACGCTCGTCCTGACGCCCTTCGAGCCGCTGCCCGGCGCGGCCCTGGCGGAGCTGGAGGAGGAGGGGCGCGGGCTCCTCGGGTTCCTGGCGCCCGGCGTGGCAAAGACCGACGTTCGCGTCGACCCGGCGGGCTAGCCACGATCCCTTTCCTCCCTTGTTCTTTATGGCACCGAGTGCCATGCTGTGGTGGCTGACAAGGGCCGGCGTGGGGGAAGTCACGGAGGACAGCCATGGGACGCTTGACGGGCAAGGTCGCTTTCATCACCGGCGCGGCGCGCGGGCAGGGCCGCGCGGAGGCCGTACGGCTGGCGGCCGAGGGCGCGGACATCATCGCCGTCGACCTCGCCGAGTCGGCCGGCCCGGACGTCCTCTACCCGCCGGCCACGCAGTCCGACCTGGACGAGACGGCCAAGCTGGTGAAGGAGCAGGGACGGCGCGTCCTGGCGCGCAAGGCCGACGTCCGCGACCTGGGCGGGCTGGAGGCGGCCGTCCGCGACGGCGTCGCCGAGCTCGGGCGGCTCGACATCGTGGTGGCCAACGCGGGCATCGTCAACTACGGCCGCACCTGGGAGATCACCGAACGGCAGTGGCAGGACGTGATCGACGTCAACCTCACCGGGGTGTGGAAGACCGTCAAGGCCACCGTGCCGACGCTGATCGAGCAGGGCCAGGGCGGGTCCGTCATCATCACCAGCTCGGTGGCGGGTCTGAAGGGACTGCCGCTGCTGGCCCACTACGCCAGTTCCAAGCACGGCGTGACCGGCCTGGCCAAGGTGCTGGCCAACGAGCTGGCCCCGCACGACATCCGGGTCAACAGCATCCACCCGCACGGCGTGCGGACGGGCATGACCGACACCTCGATCCAGGACCTGCTGGACGTGGAGCCCGCCTACGGCCCCATCTACATGGGCGGCCTGCCGTACGAGATGGTCGAGCCGGAGGACATCGCCAACATGGTCGCCTTCCTGGCCTCCGACGAGGCCAAGTACATCACCGGTTCGCAGATGCGCGTCGACCTCGGGGCCCTCAACCGCTGAGCCCTCAGCCGCCGGGCCGCCTCAGGCGGCGCACCCACCGGTCCAGCCCGTCGGGCAAGCGGACCTCGGGACGCAGGGGAGCGGCGGTACGCGCACGGGCCGCTGCCGCCGTCACCCCCGATCCGTACGCGGCGTCCTCCGCGAGCCGCAGCAGCGTGTACCGGACGGGATCGACGTCCGGCCGTTCCCGCACCCATTCCAGGGCGATGGGCGCGAGCATGGCCAGCACGGCGCCGCGCGCCAACCGGCTGCGCCCGCAAGCGCCCATCGCGAGCAGCCCCACAGGCCACCACTCGCGGCGCAGCGCATGCCCGATCGCCGCGCCATCGGCCACGACGCCCTTGGCGACGACGGCCGCGGCCAGGCTCCAGTCAGTGGGCAGGGATGACAGCCTCCTGGCCAGCAGCGCCGAGGCGACACCCTGGCACACCGCGGCCGAGCCGGGGTTCCCCCGCGCGAGCAGCCCGAGCACGGCGAGGTTCCACGCGGACGGACGCGCCGGTGCGAGCCGGCCCGGGTGGCGCAGCGCCAGATCGGCCGCGGATGTGCCGTACTCGTGGCGGCGGCGTGCCCACTCCACCGGGCGCAGCCGTGGCGTGTGGGCGACCTGGGCGGCGGGCTCGTAGCGCACGTTCCAGCCGAGGTCGCCGAGCCGCCACACGAAGTCGACGTCCTCGCCCAGCCGCAGCGCCTCGTCGAAGGCGGCCGCCTCCTCCAGCGCCGCCACCCGCACGACCAGGGTCGCGGTGGGGACGAAGCCGAGCCTGCCGCCCGGCCTGACCAGCGCGGGCCGCCGTCCCATGTCCAGGGCGGACCGCGCGGCCTCGTACCGGGCCAGCAGGCGCGGGTCGCCGGACCGGGGCACGATCCGCGGGGCGACGGCGCCGACGCGCGGGTCGTCGAAGTGCGGCATCAGCACGTCGAGCCAGCCGGCGGCGGGGCGGCAGTCGGAGTCCACGAACGCGACGAACGGAGTCCGCGCCAGCCGCGCCCCGGCGTTGCGCGCGGCGGCGGGCCCCCGGTTGCGGTCCAGCCGCACCAGCCGGGCGCCGTGCGCGCCGGCGGTCTCGCGCAGCGGACCCGGGTCCGGCGAGCCGTCGTCCACGACGATCACCGGGACGTCCTTCAGTGCGGCCAGGGTCCGGTCCAGCTCGCCGGCCCGTCCGAAGGCGGGCACCACGACCGTCACGTCGTGCGGTCCCGGCCGGGGCGGCGGCACCGGATGGGCCAGGCCGTGGTCGAGGAGCCGCCGGGCCAGGGCGCGTTCGACGGGCGACGTCACGGCCAGGCCGCCGGCTCCCGCGCGGCGCAGCGCCGCCAGGTGCGGCAGCGCGGCCTCGCCGAGGCGCACGACCTTCCACGGCGAGCCGCCGGTGATGACCCGTCCGCCCGACCACAGCGACGCGTCCCGGTCCAGCGCCACCCGGAAGCCCACGGGAAGCACGGCCGGACGCCTCTCGCTCACCACGCCCGGAACCCTTTCACGGCTCCGCCCCTCATGGGGGCGGCCCAGGCGACGCCACACCCGGATCGATGAGGCGCCCGTTCTCCCCCACGCGCCCGCCGCCGATCCGCGCCGCGACCCTCGACGCCATGGCGTCCACGATCGCGCGTCCCCGCTCGGCCGAGGACCCGGCCGGGTCGCCCAGGACGCCCGACGGCGACACCGCGCGCACGCCCCTGGCCACAAGGTCCGGCATGATCTCCGCCAGCGGGCGGGTGTCCCCCTCGACCTCGCCGAACGGCCGTACGAGGTGGGGCGCCAGGTACAGCATCACGGAGGTCTCGGTCTCGCCCGCGTGCGCGTCGCCACCCGGGGCCTCGCAGCCGGTCCACGCGGCCTCGTGCCCTTCGGCGCGCAGCCGGCCCACCGCGGCGTCGAGCGTGCGGACGTTGCCGCCGTGCCCGTTGACCAGGACGACGCGCCCCGCCCACAGCGCCAGCGAGCGGACGGTCTCCACGATCACCGCGTACAGCGCGGCGTGCCCGATCGAGATCGTCCCGGGGAAGCCCGCGTGCTCGCCGCTGGACCCGTACGGCATCGCCGGGGCGACGAGCACCTGACCGGCGGCGCGTCCGCGCAGGATCCCGGCGGCGCGCTCGGCGACGGCCTGGGCGATCACGGTGTCGGTGGACAGGGGGAGGTGCGGCCCGTGCTGCTCGGTCGAGCCGACCGGCACCAGGACCAGCGGGTCCGCCAGGACGTCCGGCCAGACGGCCCCCGCCAGGTCGTGCTCATCCAGGCCCGGCATGTCAGCCGGCGGACTCGGTCCCGTCCCCGAGCGTCACGCGGAAGCCGGGCGGGATGTGCAGGTCCGCCGGGGACAGGTCGTGGACGCTGGAGTGCCCGAGCCCGAGCACGGCGGAGTCGAGGCCGCCGCGCATGATGTCCAGCACGTTCTCCACCCCGGCCTGCCCGTTGGCGGCCAGGCCCCACAGGTAGGCGCGGCCGATGAGCACGGCCCGCGCGCCCAGGGCGAGCGCCTTGGCCACGTCGCCGCCGCGCCGCACCCCGCCGTCCAGCAGCACCTCGATCTGGTCGCCGACCGCCTCGGCGATGGACGGCAGCAGCCGGATCGTGGCGGGCGTGGTGTCGAGGTTGTTGCCGCCGTGGTTGGAGACCGACAGGGCGGTGACCCCCGCGTCGACGGCCCTCTTGGCGTCGTCCACCCTCGTGACGCCCTTGAGCAGGAAGGGCCCTCCCCATTCCTTGCGGAGCCAGGCCACGTCCTCCCAGGTGGGAGGCGGTGTCTGCATCCACTCGCCGTAGGCGCCGAAGAAGGTGGGCGCCTCGCCGCCGGGCGGCTTGAGGTTGGGCGTGGTGAGGTCGGGGATGCGGCCGGTCCTGGCGAACCGCCACAGCCAGCCCGGGTGGGGCAGGACGCCGGGCGCCATCCTCACCGCGGTCCTGAGGTCGATCCTCTCGGGGATCATCGGGCTGCCCCAGTCGCGGCCGTTGGAGAACGACCAGTCCAGGGTGGCGATGAGCGCCTTGGCGCCCGCCGCGCGGGCGCGTTCCATGCGGTGGACCATCGTGTCGCGGTCACCGCTCCAGTACATCTGGAAGAAGACGTTGGGGTTGGCGGCGGCGACCTCTTCGATGGGCTTGCTGGCGAACGAGCTCAGCCCCATGATCACGCCCCGGTTGGCCGCGGCGCGCGCCACGGCGACCTCCCCCTCCGGGTGGACGGCCTGCACGCCGGTGGGGGAGATGACCACGGGCAGGGCCGTCTCGACGCCCATCACGGTGGTGGACAGGTCCCGATGCGCCTTGTGGCCCGCGACCTTGGGCGCGAAGCCGAGCTCGGCGAACGCCCCGGTGTTGTCGGCGATGGTCCGGCCGCGCTCCGACCCGGCGAGCAGCGCCCCGTACACCATCCACGGCAGCCGTTTCTTGGCCCGCCGCTGCGCCTCGGCGACGGTCTCGAACCAGGGGTTCCTGAACATCAGTGCTGTCTCTTCTCGATCCGGTCGTTCACGGGACGCGCAGTCCGGCCAGCGGGTCCTCGGCGCACTCGCTCACCGGTGGCCGTTCCGGTCCGGGACGGCGGGTGAGGAGCTGGACGGGCACCGGGCCGCGCCGCGCGGGCGCGGTGCGGTGGGAGTGGTCGGCCGAGGGCTTGGGGATGCCGGCCCGGTCCGCGGGCCGCTTGGCCAGCAGCGCCTCGCCGTGGCCCTGGACGCATTCGGGGTCCGGGCCGTCCAGCGGCAGTCCGGTGAAGAACTTCGCGGCCATGCAGCCGCCCTTGCAGCTGTCGTAGAACCCGCAGGACGTGCACGCGCCGCCGTGCTGCGGCTCACGCAGCCTGCGGAACAGCTCCGACTCGCGCCACACCCCGGCGAACCCGCCGGAGTCCCGGACGTTCCCGGCGAGGAACTCCTCGTGGATGGCGAAGGGGCAGGCGTACACGTCGCCGATCGGGTCGATCAGGCACACCACCCGCCCGGCGCCGCACAGGTTGAGGCCGGGCAGCGACTTCCCGTAGGCGGACAGGTGGAAGAAGGAGTCGCCGGTCAGCACCCTGTCGCCGTGCGCCACCAGCCAGTCGTACAGCTCGCGCTGCTGCCCGCTGGTGGGGTGCAGCTCGTCCCAGACGTCCGCGCCCCGGCCGGACGGGCGCAGCCGGGTCAGGCGGAGCTGCGCGCCGTACTCGTCGGCGAGGGCCTTGAAGGCGTCCATCTGCGGGATGTTGTGGCGGGTGCACACGACCGAGAGCTTGAAGTTCTTCATCCCCGCGTCGCGGAGGTTGGCCATGGCCCGCAGGGCGGTGGCGTAGGAGCCGCGGCCGCGCAGCGCGTCGTTGACCTCGGC
Organism: Actinomadura sp. SCN-SB; assembly: GCF_043906805.1. Taxonomy (NCBI): domain Bacteria; kingdom Bacillati; phylum Actinomycetota; class Actinomycetes; order Streptosporangiales; family Thermomonosporaceae; genus Actinomadura; species Actinomadura sp. SCN-SB. Next base: position 126,626 of record NZ_JBIMPP010000013.1, read on the forward strand.
GGTGGCGCCGTCCAGCGAGATCTGGACGTCGACGTAGTCGTTGGCGGCCAGCCTCCGCGCCGCCTCCGGCGTGATCTTGACGCCGTTGGTGGAGAACTTCACGCCCACGTGGTGGGCGGTGGCGTAGTCCAGCAGCTCCCAGAAGTCGGGCCGGACGGTCGGCTCCCCGCCGCCGATGTTGACGTAGAAGACCTGCATTGCCTCCAGCTCGTCGATGACGGCCTTGGCCTCGGCGGTGCTCAGCTCGCGCGGGTCGCGCCGTCCCGAGCTGGACAGGCAGTGGTCGCAGGACAGGTTGCAGGCGTAGGTGAGCTCCCAGGTCAGGCAGATCGGCGAGTCGAGCCCGTACTCGAACAGGTCGACCAGCCGCGTCCCTGGCGCGGTGGCCCGCGGCGCGGTGACGGTCATGGGGTCCTTTCGACGATCATGGACGACCTGACCAGGGCGCCGAGCGCCGCGCCGAAGGCGTCCAGCTCGGACGCGGGGACGCCGGCCTCCGCGCAGGCGGCCCTGGCGGTGGGCGCGTCCCCCAGCGACCGCAGGACCTCCAGCAGCCGGCGGTCCTTGAGGAACGACAGCTTGCGGGTCCCGAAGTGGTAGAGGAGCGCGCCGAAGGGTTCGGGCCGCACCGAGACCTGCGGGTGCAGGTCCCAGGCGCGGTCGAGGTCGAACCCTGACATGACGGGAGCCACGGCCGGTCTAGTAGACGCCGCACATGCCGTCGATCGAGACTTCCTCGACGAGGGAGTCGGCGAGGGCGAGCTCTTCGGCCTGCGCGTCGTCGGCCGCCTGGTCCCGGGTGTCGGGGGCGGTGCCGGTTGCGGTGTCCATAGGACCTCCTCCTTGATCGGCCGGCCTGGTAGGCGGGTTCACCCGGATACTAAGTGCATCGAGTGTCAAAAGGAAGGGGCGGTCCCGGACGATGACCGATCGGCGCGCCGACGTCCTGGTGGTGGGCGCGGGCGGCAGCGGCGCGGCCCTGGCCGCCCGGCTCAGCGAGGACCCCGGCCGCCGGGTCCTGCTGCTGGAGGCGGGACCGGTGCCGCGCGACCCGTCCGGGTTCCCCGCCGGGCTCCTCGACGCCCGCCTGGTCCCCGGGGCGCAGCCGGGGCACGCGGGTGTGCGGGCCTTCCCCGCCCATCTGATGCCGGGCAGGCCGTACACGGCCGTCCGAGGACGCATCCTGGGCGGCTCCACCACGGTCAACGGCGGCTATTTCATCCGGGCCCGGCGCGAGGACTTCGCCCGCTGGGCCGCGGCGGCGGGCGACCCCCTCTGGTCGTACGAGAAGGCGCTGCCCTTCATGCGCGCTCTGGAGACCGACCTCGACCATGGGGCGTCCGCGCTGCACGGTGACAGCGGGCCCGTTCCGGTACGGCGCGTCGGCCTCGACCATCCCGCCGCCGCCGCGTTCGCAGCCGCCGCGCGCGAACTGGGCCGTCCACTGGAGCCGGACAAGAACGCGCAGGAGACACCCGGATTCGGGCCGGTGCCGTCCAACACGGTGGACGGCCGCCGCGTCAACACCGGGATCGCCTACCTGCTCGGCGAGGCGGCCACTCGTCCCAACCTCACCGTGGTGGGCGACCGCCCGGTGCGGTCCGTGGTCGTGCGCGGCGGCCGGGCGGTGGGCGTCGTCGCCGGAGGCGAGGGGAACTGGACGGTGGTGGAGGCGGGGGAGACCGTGCTGTGCGCGGGCTCCCTGGTCACCCCGCGCCTGCTGCATCTCTCGGGGATCGGCCCGCCCGCGGACCTCGAACGCGCCGGCGTCCCCGTCGTCCACGGCCTGCCGGCGGTGGGCGCCGCGCTCAGCGATCATCCGCAGATCGTCCTGGAGTGGACGCCGCGGCGGCGGATGGACGAACCTCGCGGCTCATGGCTCGGCGGCGCCCTTCACCTGGAAGGGGACGTGGAGATCCTCCAGTCCCTCGTCCCGGTCCCCGGGCTGGTCGGCGGGACGACGGCCGTTCCCGGCGCCCCCATGGCCTTCCTGGTGTCGGTGCAGACGCCGCGCAGGACGGGCGGGCTGCGCACCGTGTCGGCCGACCCCGAAGCGCCGCCGCGCATCGACTACGGCTACCTGGGAACCGAGACCGACCGGCGCCGGATGCGGGAAGCGGTGCGGGCGGCGGTGGCCGTGGTGGACTCGGCGGCCTTCGGCGAGGTCTCCCAAGGACCGGCGGGGCTCGTCCGCAGGACGCTGGACGACGACCGCCTGCTCGACCTGTGGATCCGTGCCCGCCTTGGCACGTCCCAGCACACCTGCGGCACCGTCCCGATGGGCCCGGCGGGCGACCCGTCCGCGGCCGTCGACGCCTGGGGACGGGTCCACGGCCTCACCGGGCTCCGCGTCGCCGACACCTCGATCCTTCCGGTGGCGCCGGTACGAGGACCCGCGTGCACGGCCGTTCTCATCGGGGAGCTCATCGCCCACGCCATCGACCGCGGCCTGGGCTAACCCTTCTCCAGGACGGCCGTCAGCCCGCTCGCCACCTGCCGGATCGCCTCGTCCAGCAGGTCCGACAGGGCCGTCTCGTCCTCTCCCGCCAGCCACACCTGGTACGCGGTGAGCGCCCCGGCGAGCACGACGTTCCCGGCGAGCTGGGGCTCCATCGCCGACTCCGGCAGCCCGGTGCGCGCGGCCACGAACTCGATGATGACCCTCCGCCACGACTCGTACCGCAGCGTCGCGTCCGCCTGAAGGGTCGGCACCCCGAGGATGAGCTGCATGCGCTGCCGGTGCCAGGGCACGTCCCTGGGGTCGAACCGGTTGAACTCCACCACGGCCTCGCGCACCACGTCCATGATCGGCCGGTGCGGGTCGGCCTCCTCCAGCAGGCGGCGCAGCCTGCGCAGCTGCTCCTCGAAGTCCCCCCACACCAGGTCGTTCTTCGACGCGAAGTAGCGAAAGAACGTCCGCCGCCCGATCCCCACGGCCGCCGCGATCTCGTCCACGGTGGTCTCGTCGAACCCCTTGGCGGCGAACAGCTCGAAGGCGAGCCGCTCCATGGTGGCCCGCGACGTCACCCGGGGCCTGCCCATCACCTGCTGGGCGCCGGTCCTGCCACGTGGTGAATTCACGTACACCAGGGTTCCACGGCCCACCTCGTCCCCACGACACACTCGCGTCCAGAGACCGGTGTGTTGATCCGGTGACCTGGAGCGGGCGGTCAGGTGGCATGGCCACTTCACCGGAGGTGGGATATAAGTGGGCCGTGGCCGAGACATCCCGGCGGCGGCCCGATCCCGTCAGCCTGCCCGGCATCACGCCGCTGACCACGACCCGGCTGGCCGACGACCTGGCCGAGCGGATCAGAAGCCTCATCCTCAGCGAGGACATCGCCGAGGGCGCCCGGCTGCCGCCCGAACGGGAGCTGGCCGAACGCTTCGGCGCCAGCCGTCCCACCGTCAGCCAGGCGCTGCGCGCCCTGTCGCTGATGGGGCTCGTCGAGATCCGCCGCGGCTCGGGCGCGTACGTGATCCGGCGGCCGGAGACGATGGTCACCACGTCGGTCAACCTGATGCTCGACTTCGACCGCGACTCGGTCGGCCGGCTCCTGCAACTGCGCCTGTGGCTGGAGACGCTGGGCGTCCAGGAGGCCGCGGCGAGGACACCCGAACCGGACGAGGAGGAGGTCTCCGCCGTCCGGCGCTCCCTCGACCGGCTCGGGGACGGCACGCGCAGCGTCTCGGAGTGGATCGCGGCCGACACCGTCTTCCACGCGACGGTCGTGCGTGCCGCGGGCAACCCGTACCTGGCGGCCATGTACGAGAGCATCCACACCGCCGTGCTGTCCTACGAGTACAAGGACTGGGTCGACACGGAGGCGGTACCGGACTGGCTGGCGCGGTCGGATCCGCGGCAGCACCTCGCCCTGCACGAGCCGATCGCGACCGCCGTGCTCGCGCGCGACCCCGAGGCCGCCAAGCGCGCCGTCGACCGCCACCACGAGGCGATGCTCCGGCACATCGCCTCCCTGCGGCCTTGACACCCTTCCGGAGGCGTTGTCCAATCCGGCTAGGCCACTTTGCCACTTCGAGGGAGCGGGACGATGACCGCGTCTCTTCGCGTCTCCGACCCGGAGGCGGCCTGGACGGTGGACGACCCGCGCGAGCTCGCCCTTCGCATCCGGCTCCGGGCGGTACAGATGGTGGCGCCGCACGGCTTCGGCTACCTCGGCCAGGCGCTCTCGTCCGCCGAGCAGGTCGCCGCGCTGTTCTCCCACGCACGTCCCGGCCTCGACCGCCTGGTGTGCTCGCCGGGCCATTACGTGATCGGGCCGTTCGCCGCCGCGGCGGAGCTGGGCCTGCTGGACGAGGAGACCGCGGCCTCCTACGGGCAGGACGGCTCCGCGCTGGAGGCGATCGGCACGGAACGGTCGCCCGTCTTCGACCACACCTGCGGTTCACTCGGGCAGGGGCTGTCCGCGGCGGTCGGCTTCGCGCTGTCGGACCGCCTTCCCCGATCGGGCTGCCGGAACGGAGCGCCTAAGGAGAACGCGGACGCGCGGACGTACGCGATGGTCAGCGACGGCGAGCTGGAGGAGGGGCAGGTCTGGGAGGCCGCGCTGTTCGCCGCCCACCACCGCCTCGACCGCCTCACCGTGCTGGTGGACGCCAACGACTCGCAGGTGGACGGGCCGGTCAGCGGCATCACCACGCTGGAGCCGATCGCGGGCAAGTGGTCGGCCTTCGGCTGGCACGCCCAGGACCTCGACGGCCACGACGTGGACGCGGTACGGGCGGCGCTGGAGGCCGCGTCCGCCGAGACCGGCCGGCCCAGCGTCCTGATCTGCCGGACGTCCACCCGGCACGGCCTCGACTGCCTTCCCCGTGACGCCGACGGCCACTTCCTCAAGCTGCCCCCCGAGCTCGCCGAGGCCGCCGTCGCCGAGCTCACGTCCCGGCTGGAGCCGACCCGTGAGTGAAGGCGTGCGCGAACCGCCGTACCGGACCGAGCTCAAGCCCTACGGGCGGGCGCTGCTCGACCTGGCCCGCCGCCGCGACGACATCCTGTGCCTGAGCGGCGATCTGACCCGGCAATGCGAGGTCGATCTGTTCCAGGCCGAGCTGCCCGGACGCTTCGTCCACGCCGGGATGGCCGAGGCCAACATGATGGGCATGGCCGCCGCCCTGGCGCGTTCAGGCCACACCCCGTTCGTCCACACCTTCGGCGTCTTCGCGACCCGCCGTCCCTACGACCAGATCGCCAACGCCATCGCCTATCCGAACCTCCCGGTGCGTATCGTCGGCTTCATGCCGGGGGTGTCGACGCCGGGCGGGCCGAGCCACCAGGCGATCGACGACCTCGCGCTGATGCGCGGGCTGCCGAACCTGACCGTCGTCGATGTCGCCGACGCCGTGGAGGCCGCCCAGGTCCCGGAGGCCGTCGTGGACGTGCCGGGACCCGTCTACGTACGGCTCAAGCGCGGCGAGAACCCGGTGATCTTCGACGCGGGGCACCGGCTGACGCTCGACCGGGCGCAGGTCCTCGTGCCCGGCGACGACGTGGTCATCTACGCCTGCGGCATGATGGTCGCCGCCGCGCTGGCCGCGGCCTCCGCGCTCGCCCGGCACGGCGTGTCCGCGGGCGTCGTCGCCGTCCCCGTCATCAAGCCGCTGGACACCCGTACCGTCCTCGCGGCGGCGGCCGGGGCGCGCGGCCTGGTCACGGCGGAGAACCACTCGATCGTCGGCGGCCTCGGCTCCGCCGTCGCGGAGGCCGTCGCCGAGGCGGGCCTCGGGCGCCCGCTGCGCCGCGTCGGGCTGCGCGACACCTTCGCCGAGGGCGCGCGGACCGCCGCCTACCTGTTCGACCGCTACGGCCTGTCCACCCAGGCGCTCGTCGACGAGGCATGGTCCGCCGCGGGCCGCGCGGACCCGCCTCCGGCCGCACCGGTTCCCGCTCCCGACGAGGGCGAGTACGCCCCCGTCTGATCCCCCTCGCGGAGGAGGTCGTCCATGGCCCCTGATCTCATCCTCACCGGCGCGAAGATCTGGACCGGGCTCGGCTGCCCCATCGGCGACGGCCACCCCACGTCCATCGCCGTCACGGGCGGGCGGATCACCGGCATCGGCCCGGAGAGCCGCACGACGGCCACGGCGAGTGACACGACCACCGTCATCGACGTCGGGGGACGGCGGGTCGTGCCGGGGCTGGTCGACTCGCACCTCCACGCCGTCCGCGCCGGCTGGAGCTACCTGGACGAGCTCGACTGGACGGAGGTCCGCTCGATCGGCGAGGCCCTGGACACCGTGCGGCGCGCGGCCTCCGAGCGCGAGCCCGGAACCTGGATCACCGTGCTGGGCGGCTGGCATCCCGCGCAGCTCGCCGAGAGGCGCATGCCGACCAAGGAGGAACTGGACGCCGCCGCGCCCCGCCACCCCGTCTTCGTCCATCCCCTGTACGGGCACGACGACCACGGCGTGCTGAACGCCGAGGCGCTGAACACCCTCGGCTGGACCGGCCGCTGCGCGGACCCTGGCGGCGGGGTCCTCCATCGCTCGGACGACGGCACCCCCGATGGCAGGCTCGCGGGCCTGGGCGCCTACCAGCACATCAACCGCGTCGCCCTCACGCCCGGCCCGGAACGGTCCGAGGCGTCGACGCGCGCGTTCTTCTCCCGCCTCGCCGCGCTCGGGCTCACCGGCGTCATCGACGCCGGGGGACTGGGCATGGGCCCGGACAGATACCACCCGATCCGCGCGGTCTGGCGCGCCGGCGACCTGCCCATCCGCGTCCGCCTCAACCTCGGCGCGCTCACCCCCGGGTCGGAGGCCGAGGAGATCGCCGCCTGGCAGTCCTTCCTCGACCCGGCGGTGGGCGACGACCTGCTGTCCGTCCTCGGCCTCGGCGAGGTCATGCACTTCGGCTGCCATGACTGGGAGGGCATGGACCCGTTCGAGATCACCGACGAGGCGTACGAGGAGTTCGCCGCCATGGCCCGCCAGGCGGCGCGGCGCGGCTGGCCCATGACCGTGCACGCCATCCTGGACAGCTCGATCGGCCGGATCCTGGACGCGATCGAACGGGTGGACGCCGAGACCCCGGTCCGCGATCTGCGCTGGTCGCTGTGCCACGCCGAATGCATCGGGCCGAAGGACCTGGCGCGCGTCCGGGACCTCGGGCTCGCGCTGGCGTTGCAGGGCCGGCTCGTGCACAAGGCCCGGGTGGCCGCGGAGCGGTGGGGCGAGGAGGCCGTCCGCAACGGGCCGCCGCTGGGCGACATCGCCGACCTCGGCATCCCGTTCGGCGCCGGCACCGACGGGACCCGCAGCGCCTCGTACAACCCGTGGCGGACCCTGCGGTGGTTCGTCACCGGGCGTCCCCAGGACGGCGGTCCCGCCCGGGCGGAACGGCACCGCCTCGGCCGCGAGGCCGCGCTGGACGCCTACACCAGGGGGAGCGCCTGGCTGTCCTTCGAGGAGGACCGGCGCGGGGTCCTCGCTCCGGGGGCGTGCGCGGACCTCGCGGTCCTGTCGGCGGACTACTTCACCGTCGCCGCCGACGACCTCCCGGCGATCACCTCCGACCTGACCGTCGTGGACGGCCGCGTCGTCCACGCCGCCGGGGACCTGCGCGACGTGCCCGTCCAGCGGCACGACCCGCGCCCGGGGCCCCGGCGCCGCACCGACCAGTGAAGGGACCGGCCGATGTCACTCCAGTCCTTCGTCGACCCGCCCAGGTTCGAGGAGTACAGCGAGCGCTTCAAGGAGTTCTTCCGCATGGAGCGCGACGAGGACGGCGTCCTGCTGGTCGAGGCCCACACCCTCGGCGGGCCCGTCCAGTTGAGCGTCCAGAACCACCGCGCGCTCGGCCAGATGCTCAAGACGGTCGGGGCCGACCCGGACAACGAGATCCTCATCCTCACCGGCACCGGCGAGGAGTTCATGATGGGCTCGGACCCCGAGGGCTTCGCCCTGGAGGACGCCGACCTGGAGTACTGGGCGTACGAGTACGCCTATAAGGACGGCCGGATCAACGTCTCCGCGCTCGTCAACGACCTGGAGATCCCGACCATCGGCCTGATGAACGGCCCCGGCTTCCACTCCGAGATCGTGCTGATGTGCGACCTCACGCTCGCCGCCGAGGGCGCCACGATCTTCGACCTGCACTACGACATCGGCTCGGTGCCCGCGGACGGGATCCACAACGCCTTCCAGGAGCTGCTCGGCGTCAAGCGCGCCGCCTACGCCCTGCTCACCGGCGAGGCCATCACGGCGGAGAAGGCCCTGGAATGGGGCATGGTCAACGAGGTCGTCCCGCGCGACCGGCTGATCCCGCGCGCCCGCGAGATCGCGGCCCACATCCTGACGCAGCCGCGCACCGTCCGCCGCCTCACCACGCAGATCGTCCGGCGTCCCTGGAAGCAGCGCGTCGTCGACGACCTCGACGGCGGCTTCGGCATCCAGATGTTCGGCCATCTCGCGAAGAAGAGGTCCGTTCACGGCGAGGCGCACATCAGGTCGACGGTCGAGTACGTCCGCGAGGGCCGCAGGAACAACTTCGACACCGATCCGGGGCGATGATCCCTTGCCGGGGCCGATCGGCCGCCGCTACCGTCGAATTAGATTCGTGTTTCAATTCCCACGGACGGGGACGAGCGTGGCAGCGAATCAGCGGGCCGCCGGGGTCAACCAGCGCGCCCAGATCAGGATGACCGACGCCGAGGTCGAGGAGTTCCTCGCCGGGCGGCACACGATGTCGGTCGCGACCATCGGCCCCGACGGGTCCATCCACCTGGTCGCGATGTGGTACGGGTTCCTGGACGGCTGTGTCGCCTTCGAGACCAAGGCCAAGTCGCAGAAGGTCGTCAACCTCCGCCGCGACCCGCGGATGACCGTGCTGGTCGAGGACGGCGACTCCTACGAGCGGCTGCGCGGTGTCGAGCTGGTGGGCAGGGCCGAGATCATCGAGGATCCCGACCGGCTGTGGGAGGTCGGGGTGAGCGTGTTCAGCCGCTACCAGGGCCCCTACACCGAGGAGATGCGCCCGTTCGTGGAGGCGATGATCCGCAAACGCGTCGCGGTCAAACTGCACGTGGAACGCACGGTCTCCTGGGACCACCGCAAGCTCGGCCTGTGATTCCCGCAGAGGGACGATCACGTATTGACCTGATCAATATGCGAATTTACGGTCATTCCGGGGTCGGTGGCGTTACGGCCGGTGCCGGGTGGAGTGCGCCGGGAGCGCCGGGCCTTGGCGCGGAGGTGGCACGTGGCTGTCGATGTCCCGGGCAAGGACGAACTCGCGGCGATCGCCCGTGGTTACGGGATGCATCTGGGCGAGGAGGATCTGGCCTCGTTCGAGCCGCTGGTCGGCGGCCTGCTGTCGTCCCATGACGCGGTCGAGGAACTGTACGCGGAGACCGCGCCCCAGGCGCCGGACGGCCGGTCCTGGAGCGAGCCGGCGGAGAACGCGCTGGGCGCCTGGACCGTCAGGACGGAGCTCCGCGAGGCCGAGGACGGCCCGCTGGCCGGCCGCACGGTGGCGGTGAAGGACAACATCGCCGTCGCCGGCGTGCCGATGATGAACGGTTCGCGCACGCTGGAGGGCTTCGTCCCGAGCCGCGACGCGACCGTCGTCACCCGGCTGCTGGCCGCCGGGGCGACCATCGCCGGCAAGGCGGTGTGCGAGGACCTGTGCTTCTCCGGGGCCAGCCACACCTCCGTGACCGGGCCCGTCCGCAACCCGTGGGACCCGGAACGGACGTCCGGCGGGTCGTCCAGCGGCAGCGCGGCGCTGGTCGCGGCCGGGGACGTGGATCTGGCGCTGGGCGGCGACCAGGGCGGATCGATCCGGATCCCGAGCGCGTTCTGCGGCGTGGTCGGTCACAAGCCCACGCACGGCCTCGTCCCGTACACCGGGGCGTTCCCGATCGAGTTCACGCTCGACCACCTCGGCCCGATCAGCCGCACCGTGGAGGACGCGGCGCTGCTGCTCGGCGTCCTGGCGGGACGGGACGGCTGGGATCCGCGCCAGCCGGCCGACCTGCGCACGCAGGACTACCTCGGCGCGCTGACCGGGGACGTGTCCGGGCTCCGGGCGGCGGTGGTCGGCGAGGGCTTCGGCATCCCCGGCCTCTCCGACCCCGGCGTCGACCAGGCCGTCCGCGCGGCGGCGGACCGCCTGAGCGAGGCGGGGATGCAAGTCGAGGAGATCAGCGTGCCCTGGCACCGGCACGCGATGCACGTCTGGAACGTCATCGCGACGGACGGCGCCACCGTGCAGATGGTCGACGGCAACGGCTACGGCTACAACTGGGACGGCCTGTACGACCCGGAGCTGATGGCCTTCTACGGCAGGCGGCGCCGCGAGGTGGCCGACCAGTGGTCGGAGACCGTCAAGCTGGTCGCCCTGGGCGGGCGGTACTCGCTGGACAACCATCACGGCCGCCATTACGCCATGGCGCGCAACCTGGCCTTCGAGGTGCGCCGCCACTACGACGAGGCGCTGGCCTCCTTCGACGTGCTCCTCATGCCGACCCTCCCCATCGTCGCGACACCGCTGGTCGGGCCGTCGGAGCCGCGGGAGACCTCCATCGCCCGCGCCCTGGAGATGCTCCCGAACACCGCGCCGTTCGACGTCAGCGGCCACCCGGCCACCAGTGTCCCGGCCGGCCTGTCCGGCGGCCTCCCCGTCGGGCTGATGATCGTCGGCGGCCGCTTCCAGGACGCGACCTGCCTCCGCGTCGCCCACGCCTACGAGTCGCTGGTCGGCGGTTTCCCCGCCCCGCCGGAGGGCGCGCGTTCCGTCCTCGGCCCGGCGGCCGGGTAACCCGGCCACCGGGGCCGCGCCCCCGGCCCGTCGAGTGCCGCCGTGCTGGCCGGGTAGGCGTCGTCCATGACGGAATTCGCGCCGGTCAGCGGGCCCTCCGGCGCCGACGGCCGCGCGGCGGGCACCGCGCGCGGCCGGGCGGCGCTGACGGCCGGGGCGCTGGGGGTGGTGTACGGGGACATCGGCACCAGCCCCCTGTACGCGCTGCGGACGGTCTTCTCCATCGAGCACGGCGCCGTCCGTCCCACCGGCGAGGACGTCTACGGCGTGATCTCCATGGTGTTCTGGTCGATCACCCTGGTGGTCTCGATCAAGTACATCCTCTTCGTCCTGCGCGCCGACAACGAGGGCGAGGGCGGGGTGATGGCGCTCGCCGCCCTGGCGCGCAGGACCCTGCACGAGGCGCGCGGCCGCGGGACCGTGGCGGTCGTGCTCGGGGTGCTCGGCGCCTCCCTGTTCTACGGCGACAGCATGATCACCCCGGCCATCTCGGTGCTGTCGGCGGTGGAGGGCCTGAACGTGTCCACGCCCGCCCTGTCGAACCTGGTCCTCCCGGTCTCGGTGACGATCCTCACCGTGCTGTTCCTGGTACAGCGCTGGGGCACGCACCGGGTGGGGAACCTGTTCGGGCCGGTGATGCTGCTCTGGTTCGCCGCGCTGGCGGCCGGGGGAGTGGCCGAGGTGATGCGGCGGCCGGGCATCCTGGCCGGGCTGTCGCCCACGTACGCGTTCACCTTCGCCGCCGGGCACCCCTACGTCGCGTTCGTCGCGATGGGCGCCGTGGTGCTGGTGATCACCGGTGCCGAGGCCCTGTACGCGGACCTGGGCCATTTCGGGCTCCGCCCGATCCGGCGCGCCTGGTTCTGGGTGGTGTTCCCCGCGCTGACGCTGAACTACCTCGGGCAGGGCGCCCTGCTGCTGCGCGACCCGGCCAACACGGCCAACCCGTTCTTCCTGCTGTTCCCCGGCTGGGCGCGGCTGCCCATGGTGATCCTGGCGACCGCCGCGACGGTGATCGCCTCGCAGGCGGTGATCACCGGGGCGTTCTCGGTGTCGGGCCAGGCCCTGAAGCTGGGCCTGCTGCCCTACCTGCGCGTCCGGCACACCTCTCAGCAGGCGGCCGGGCAGGTGTACGTGCCCGCCGTCAACTGGATCCTGTTCGTCGCCGTGCTGGCGTTGATGGTGGGCTTCCGCTCGCCGGAGCGGCTGGCGACGGCCTATGGTGTCGCCGTCACCGGCACCTTCCTGATCACCACGTCGCTGCTGCTGGTGGTGGCCCGGCTGCGGTGGCGCTGGCCCGTGTGGAAGGTGGCGGGGGCCGTCGTCGTCATCGGCGGAGCGGAGATCACCTTCTTCACGGCGAACCTGACCAAGGTCGGGCACGGCGGCTGGCTGCCGCTGGCGGTCGCGGTGGTGGTGTTCACGGTCATGCGGACCTGGAAACGCGGCCACGAGATCGTCACCGCCCGCCGCACCGCCATGGAGGGCCCGCTCTCGGACTTCATCGAGGACCTGCACAGGACCGGGGCGCTCCGGGTCCCCGGCACGGCGGTGTTCCTCCACCACGGCAAGGACACCACCCCGCTGGCCCTGCGCGCCAACCTGGAGCACAACCACGTCCTGCACGAGCACGTGGTCATCCTCTCGGCCGCCTCGAAGCACGTTCCGCAGGTTCCGGACGAGGAACGCCTCACCGTCGACAACCTCCGCCACCGCGCCGACGGCATCGTCCACCTCACCGCCCGGTACGGCTTCAAGGAGCCGCATGACATCCCGGCGGCGCTGCGGCTGGCCGCGGCCTCCCGGGCGGTGCGCCATGACATCGAGCTCGACCTCGACCCCGACGGGGCCTCGTACTTCCTGTCGCACATCTCGTTGCGCGTCACCAAGGCCCCCGGCATGAGCGGGTGGCGCAAGAAGCTGTTCTTCGCGCTGGCGCGCAACGCGGCCAGTCCTGCCGAGTACTTCCACCTGCCCGAGACCCGGACCGTGGTGGTGGGGGCCCAGATCGACGTCTGACGGCGGCGCCCGCCGCGCGGTCAGGGGGTGACGAGGACCTTGATCGCTCCCGTTTCGGCGGGGTGGGCGAAGACCTCGTACGCCTCGGAGAAGTCGTCGAAGTCGAAGCGGTGGGTGATGAAGCGGCCGGGATCCAGCCGCTTGCCCGCGATGAGGCGGAGCAGCAAGGGGATGGTGTAGGTGTCCACCAGGCCCGTGGTGATCGTGATGTTGCGGATCCACTGCTCCTCGAGGTGCAGCGTCGCGGGCTTGCCGTGCACGCCGATGTTGGCGATGTGACCGCCGGGACGCACCAGGGAGACCGCCAGCTCGAACGTCTCCGCGCGTCCCGCCGCCTCGATCGTCACATCGGCGCCGAGACCTTCCGTCGCCTCCATGACCACCTCGTGCGGGTCCCGTCGCCCGTTGTTGACGGTGATGTCGGCGCCGAACCGCTCGGCGGTCTCCAGCCGGGCGTCGGCCAGGTCGAGGGCGATGATGTGGGAGGGGTTGAGCATCTGCGCGGTCATGACGGCCGCCAGCCCGATCGGACCGGCGCCGATCACGACGACCGTGTCACCGGAGCCCACGCCGCCGTTCAGCACCCCCACCTCGTAGCCGGTCGGCACGATGTCGGAGAGCATCAGCACGTCTTCGACGGGCATGTCGTCCGGCACCGGGTAGACGGAGGTGTCGGCGAACGGCACCCGGACGTACTCGGCCTGGGTGCCGTCGATCTTGTGGCCGAGGATCCAGCCGCCGCCGCCGACGCACTGGCCGTAGCGCCCCTCGCGGCAGAACCGGCAGGTCCCGCAGGAGGTGATGCAGGACACCAGGACCTGGGTGCCCGGCTGGATCATCCGGACCTCCGAGCCGACCGACTCGACCGTGCCGACGGCCTCGTGCCCCAGGACCCGCCCGTCGGTCACATCGGGCATGTCCCCCTTGAGGATGTGCAGTTCCGTACCGCAGATCGACACGGCGTCGACGCGGATCACCGCGTCGCGCTCGTCGACGATCTCCGGCTTGGGCACCTCCTCCAAGGAGGGGGCTCCGGGACCGTGATAGACCATCGCCCGCATCAGTAGCCCTCCTCGGCCGCTTCGGTGGCTGCGTCACCTTCCAGCCTGGTCGGCCGCGGGAGGGAGGTGACAGAGCGGGCGCCGCGGCTATGCCGACTGATGACCCATTCCAGAGGTCCCCTTTCGCTCTCCTTAGGGGCGCGCGGGGCTCGGCCGTCCGCGAGCGTTCCCCGGCCACGGAGGGCCAAGATCGCCGCGACGGCCGCCCCCGCGGTGTAGGTTTGCCGACAGGTTTTTCGGTGGAAAGCAAGCGTTCGGGAACGTAGCGGCCGGAGGGGTAATGGCGACGGACGAGGTGCCTCCAATCGACCTGAAGACGGACATCGCGCACCCGGCGCGCGTGTACGACTACTGGCTCGGCGGGAAGGACAACTTCGCCGCCGACCGCGAGGTCGCCGAACGCGCCCTGGCCGTGGCACCCGACATGCCGCGCAGCGCCCGCTCCAACCGCCAGTTCCTCAAGCGCGCGGTGGAACTGGCGGCCGGTGAGGGGATCCGGCAGTTCCTCGACATCGGCTCGGGCCTGCCCACGGCCGAGAACACGCACCAGATCGCGCAGCGCACGGCTCCCGGGGCGCGTGTGGTGTACGTGGACAACGACCCGATCGTGCGCGTCCACGGCGAGGCCCTGCTGGCGAGCGACGCCTCGACCACGGTCGTGCAAGGCGATCTGCGCCGCCCCGAGGAGCTCCTGTCCCACCCCCAGGTGACCGCGCTCATCGACTTCACCCAGCCGCTGGCGCTGCTGCTGCTCGGCGTGCTGCATTTCGTGCCGGACGACGAGGACCCGTACGGTCTGATGGCCCGGCTGCGGGACGCCATGGCGCCCGGCAGCTACCTGATCTTCTCGCACATCACCGGTGACGCCGATCCCGACAAGGGCCGCGAGCTCCAGGAGGCGATCAACCGCGAGGCGCGCGCGACCGTCCGCACCCGCGAGGAGGTCACGCGGTTCTTCGACGGCTTCGAGATCCTGGAACCGGGCATCGTCCCGCCGGACCAGTGGCGCAACGACGGCCCTTCCGACCCGGACCGCTTCTGGCTCTGGACGGGCGTCGGCATCAAACGACCCGCCTGAGCCGGAACGCACGCCCCACACCCGCCGTGACCGCCGGCTTCGTACGCGCATCCCGGCGGCGCGGTCCCGCGCGGCCAGGGAGTCGAGCGGGCCCGGTGACGTGCGCGATGTGCGTGCGGCCCAGGGTGAGCAGGTGGCTGAGGGCCAGGCCGGCGCCGCCCGTCGACGCCGCCGGTGGAGAGCGCACGCCGTCCACAGCGAGGTGGGGGACAGGGGCGTCCCGTGCCGTTCCCCCCGGTTCGCGGCTAGGCGCCGGGTCGCCAGGCGGGCGGCACGGTCACCGCCTCGAAGCCTCCCTCCGCCGCGACGATGTCGGCGGCGGCCTGGGTGAAGGCGCGGATCCGGTTGGTCTCGGCCGTGGCGCGCCAGGCGAACCGGCGTTCCCTGGCCGGTCCGTCGAGGAGGGGCACGTAGGCGATGTCGGGCCGGGTGTCGTACTTGCTCGCGTGGGCGGGCACCACGAAGACGCCCAGGCCCGCGCCGATGAGGGAGAGCATCTCCTGGACGGTGCTGAACTCGGGACCGGAGGCGACGGGCGCGCCGCCGGGCGTGCGGGACGGCACCAGGCCCTCGTTCATGTAGGCGGGAAGGCCACGGGGACGCAGCACCCGTTCGCTCCCCAGGTCCTCCAGCGAGACCGAGCCGCGCCGGGCGAGACGGTGCCGGGACGAGACCGCGAGGACGACCGGCTCGCGGAACAGCACGGGACCGCACACGATGCCGGGCTCGTCGACGGTGACCGGGACCAGGACCAGGTCGAGCTCGTCGCCGCGCAGCAGGTCGAGGAAGTCGCTGTAGCGGGCCTCGACGACCTGCACCTGGCACCCGGGATGCCGCGCCTGGAACCTGGCGGAGACCTGGTGGAGGAACCGCCCGACGACCGTGCCGACGAAGCCGACCCGCAGCAGCCCGTCGACCCCGCGGCCGGCGGAGATCGCCCTGTCGATGCCGTCGAGGATCTGCTGGTAGGCGGGTCGCAGATCCTGCTCCAGGCGCCGCCCGATCGGGGTCGGCACGACCCTGCGGCTGGTCCGCTCGAACAGGGCCGCGCCGATCCTGCGCTCCAGCTTCTTGATCGTCTGGCTCACCCGCGCGGTGGACACGTGCAGGCGTTCGGCGGTGCGGCCGAAGTGCAGCTCCTCCGCGAGCGTCAGAAAGATCTCGATATCGCGTCGTTCCATCTCAACCCCCGATCGTGAACCTTTAGGTTAACGACCGTTGCGTACCTGGCCATTGTTGCCGACCCGCTCCAGGACGACCGTTGAGACGCGGCACGAGGAAGCCGTGCGTATCTCTCAACGAAGGAGCAACGGAATGACCGGCGACATGATTCTCATCACCGGAGGCACCGGCAAGACCGGGCGGCGCATCGTGCAGCGGCTGACCGCGCAGGATCGCCCGGTGCGGGTGGGCTCACGGTCCGGCGGGGTGCCCTTCGACTGGGCGGATCCGGACACCTGGCAGCCCGCGCTGGAAGGCGTCACCGCGGCGTACCTGTCCTACTATCCCGACCTGGCGGCGCCGGGCGCCCCCGAGGCCATCGGGGCGTTCGCCGAGACGGCGCTGCGGTCGGGGACCCGCCGGCTGGTGCTGCTGTCGGGCCGGGGCGAGGAGGAGGCCCAGGCCGGCGAGAAGGTGCTCGCCGCCTCCGGCGCGGACTGGACGGTCCTGCGCTGCAGCTGGTTCAACCAGAACTTCAGCGAGGGCTACCTGGTGGACGGCCTCGTGGACGGCGAGCTGCTCCTGCCCGCCGGGGAGGTGGGCGAGCCGTTCGTCGACGCCGACGACATCGCCGACGTCGCCACCGCCGTGCTCACCCAGGACGGGCACCTCGGCCGGATCTACGAGCTGACCGGCCCGCGGCTGCTGACCTTCGCCGAGGCCGTCGCCGCCATCTCCGCCGCCACCGGCCGCGCCATCGCCTACCGGCGGATCCCCGCCGAGGAGTTCGCCGCGGGCCTGGCCGCCCAAGACGTCCCCGCCGACATCGTCGACCTGCTGACCTACGTGTTCACCACCGTGCTGGACGGCCGCAACGCCTACGTGTGCGACGGCGTCCGGCAGGCGCTGGGCCGCCCGGCCCGCGACTTCACCGACTACGCGCGCGACGCCGCCGCCACCGGCGTCTGGAACGGGCGGTGACCCGGATGAGAACCCTGCAATCCATCACCCTGATGGCGTCCACGGTCGGCACCGGGCTCGTCGCCGGGCTGCTGTTCGCCTACGCCTGCTCGGTGATGCCGGGCCTGGGCCGCTCGTCCGACCGCACCCTCGTCGAGGCGATGCAGAACATCAACCGGGCGATCATCAATCCCTGGTTCCTGCTGCCCTTCGTCGGCTCGATCCCGCTGATCGTCCTGGCGGCCGTCCTCGCCTGGCGCGGCCACGGCCGGTCCGCGCTGCCCTGGATCCTCGCCGCGCTCGCGCTGTACCTGGTCGCGTTCCTCATCACCCGGGGCATCAACATCCCGCTCAACGATCGGCTCGACCGGGCCGGGGACCCCGCCGGCATCGCCGACCTGTCCGCGACCCGCGAGAGCTTCGAGAACAGATGGGTGACCTGGAACATCGTCCGCATCGTGGCGCACACCGCCGCCTTCGCCTGCCTCGCCTGGGCGCTCGTCCTGTACGCCCCCAGCACCGACCGGTCCGGCGACGCCGCGCACCAACACGTCACCCCGCCGACGGCCGCCGGAGCGCGCTGATCGGCCTCTCCCACCCCGGCCACGGCGGACGGCCCCATGGGCCCCCGCCGTGGCCGGCGATCGTTCAGCATCGGACAGGCCGACCGGGGAGCGCGGCCTTCGCGTGTCCGTCTCAGCCGGCCGCGGGGGTGAGGGCTTGGTGCCAGCGGGCGGTGTCGGTGTACTGGTGCAGCCAGGAGATCCGGTCGCCGGTGACCCGCCAGAGGTGGACGAACTCGGCCTCATAGGGCCGTCCGGTCGCGCGCGCACTGCCCCGGTAGTGGCCTGTGACGACGATGGTCCCGTCGGTGGTCTCGTGCCAGCTCTCGGCGTAGGGGGCGGTGTCGAAGTCGGCGAAGACCGCGCCCCAGACCCGGGTGAGCGCGTCCTGCGGCCCATGGAAGGCGCCGCCGGCCCCGCAGGGCATGCCCGGTGCGGTGTGGACCTGAAGGTCGGGATGCAGCAAGGCCATGATCGCCACGCCGTCCGCGGCTTGAGCCGCGGCATAGAAGCTCCGGACGACCTCGATGGCGGTGCGCATGCGTCTCCTTATTAGAGTATGTATTCTAGAACGATTCAACTAAAACATGGGTGGGGGCGCATGGGAAGACCTGCCAAGTACGGCCGGGACCAGATCCTCGACGCGGCCCTGGACCTCGTGGCGGAAGGCGGACCCGGCGCCGTCACGATGTCCGCCATCGCGGCCCGGCTCAACGCCCCGACCGGCTCGCTCTACCACCGCTTCGGCTCACGCGACCTGCTGCTCTCCGCTCTCTGGCTGCGCAGCGTCCGCAGATTCCAGGAGGGCTTCGTGGCGGCCCTGGAGGCCGGGGACGCCGAGGCCGCCGCTCTCCATACTCCGCGCTGGTGCCGCGCGCATCCGTCCGAGGCCGCGCTGCTGCTCCTGCACCGCCGGAAGGACCTGGTCAAGCATCCCGGAGAAGGCAGGGACGAGGACGTCAACGCCCGGGTGATGGCCGCGCTCGACGCGTACGCGGCGGCGCACCCCGGCATCGATCGGCGGCGGCTCGTGTTCGCCGTGGTCGACGTCCCCTACGGCGGCGTCCGCCGCTATCTGCTGGACGGCCGCCCGCCACCGGCCCTGGTCGACGAGCTGATCGTGGCCACGTGCCGCGCCGTTCTCTCCCCGGATCCACCGGCGGAGCCCGGGCCGGGGAAGCGTTCCACAGACACGCCGCAGGAAGGACACGTGACGCATGAGAAGTGACCGTCCGGACGAGGTGGTCGTCGTCGGCGCGGGCATCGCCGGCCTCAGCGCCGCCCATCGGCTGGCCGCGGCCGGGTTGCCGGTGACCGTCATCGAGGCGGAGCGCGCCCCCGGCGGGCGCATGTCCACGCAGGCGGTGGGGGAGGGGCTCATGGAACGGGGCGCCCAATTCCTGTCCACCGGCTACGAGTCCATCCCCGGGCTCCTCGCGACGCTCGGGCTGGAGGAACGCATCACCACGGTCTCCGGCCGGACGATGGTGGCCGACGACGGCCGAACCTGGCGATTCGACACCCGCAGGCCGCTGTCCATGGTCTCCGGCGGCCTGCTGCGGGGCCGGGACCTCGTCCCCGCCGCCCGGGGCGGATGGGCCGCGCGCCGCGAGCTGGCCGCCCGCCCGACCAACGACCTCGGACGCTGGACCGATCTGGACGAGCGCGACGGGCTGGAATGGGCGCGGGAGCGGTTCGGGCAGGGCCTGACCCGGCGGCTGGTCTCCCCGACCGTGCACGGCCTCTACTTCCAGGAACTGGACGCCAACAGCGCCGCGCTGCCCGGCACCCTGGCGGCCTTCTCCGCCCGCGGCGCCTCGGCGTTCACGCTGCGCGGCGGGCTCGGGACGCTGACCAGCGCTCTCGCGGAGACGGTGACCATCGAGTACGAGGTCCGGGTCGACCGCGTCCAGCGGCCGGAGTCCCCTGGGGGTCACGTCGTCCTGACCACCTCGCAGGGCCGGCGCGAAGCCGCGGCGGCGGTGATCGCGGTCCCCGCGGGCGCGGCCACGAGGATCCTGGCCGACCCCGCTCCCGACGAGGCCGCGGTGCTCGCCACGCCCTACAGCCGCGGGCTGCTCGCCGGGCTCGCCCTGGCGGAGCCGCTGGCCGAGGACGAACTGGGAGGCGCGTACGGGGTCCTGGTGACACCGGGCTCGTCCTCCCCGCTGGCCGCTGTCGCCGTCCACTCGCGGACCAACGCCGGGGCGGGGGAGGTGCTGACCGTGATGTTCGGGCAGGACGCCGCGCGGAGGCTGGCGACCGCCGATCACGCCACGGTCCGTGCCGCCGCCGTCGAATCGGTGGAGCCATGGCTGCCGGGGCTCGCGGACCGTGTCACCGACAGCCGGGTGACCCGCTGGCAGGAGGCCATGCCGTACGTGCCGATCGGGCATGCGGAGGCGGTGCGCCGCTACCGCGCCCGGCTGCCCGCCGGAAGCCCGGTGGTGCTGGCCGGGGACTACCTCGGCTTCCCCTGGTCCGACTCGGCCGCCTTCAACGGCCTGTGGGCCGCCGACAGGCTGGTCGCGGAGCTCACCGGCGCACCACCCGAGCGCAGCGGTACCGGTCCCTGATCGAACCCAAGTACCGGGGGCGGCCGGGGAGACCGGCCGCCCCCGCCGCTCACATCATCGGTCGCAGTTCGGGGCGCTTCGCGGTGCGGCCGTCGCCGGAGGACCGTCCCCGCAACCGGCGGGCCGCCCAAGGCCCCGCGAAGGACGCGGCCCACACCAGCTCGGCGCCGGCACGACGCCACGGCGACGGGAGAGGCACCGGCGGAAGGGGCTCGGTCCAGGTCTGGTCGCTGCCGGGCAGGCCGAGCGCCTCGGCGACGGCGGCGGCGAGGCGCGCGTGCCCGAGCGGGGCCAGATGGTAGCGATCGGGGCTGAACATCCGTAGATCGGTGGTCACCTGATGGTGGAAGGTGTCCACCAGGACGGCGCCGTGGCGGCGGACGGACTCACGGATGCGCGCGTTGAAGTCCAGCACCCGGGGCCGCGCGCGCCGGGCCAGGGGGACGATCCGGGCGATGTCGGGGTAGGTGAAGGTCACCACGCACGCGCCGGCGCCGGTGAAGGCCGCGAGTATCGCGTCCAGGTCCCCGGCCACGGCGGCGGCGTCGAAACCGGGCCGCATCAGATCGTTCATCCCCGCCGTGACCGTCACCAGGTCCGGTTCCAGGGCCAGGGCGGGGCCCACCTGCTCATCGAGGATCTGCCGGGCGAGCTTCCCGCGGACGGCGAGGTTGGCGTACCGGAAACCCGGCTCCTCCGCGGCCAGCATCTCGGCCAGCCGGTCCGCCCAGCCCCGGTAGCCGGTCCGCTCGTCCCCGTCATTGAGCCCCTCGGTCTGGCTGTCCCCGACCGCGACGTACTTCAGGTAGCCCATCGGCGCGCCTCCAGTAACATACATACGTGCATGTACGTATGTTATGTCGCCGACCTCACCGCCCGACCGGCGGGGGCACGAGGGAGGGGAGCACGCGACGCCGGAGGCGCCGTCCGCTCAGAGCGCCGGTGCGGAGGTGCGGGTCACGCCAGGTGATCGTTCATCGCGAGATGCGAGGTGTGCGCGCAGATATCGTGTGCGCTTCCCGGGCGAGCCGTTCAACTGAGGTGAGGACGCGGCCGAACATCCGGCGGCCTGCGACCGCACCCTCAACCGGAGCTCTCCAGGTCAAGGTAAATCCACACGGCGAAAACAACGGTGAGTACGACGAAGAGGATCGCTTTGATCACGCGGCGTGGAGAGATCATGAAGTGAATCTATCGGCACAGGTCACTCGCCGCGGCCGGCGGCCGGGTGTGGCCGCCGGCCGCGGCGAGTTCCGGTGCACAAAGCCGCGCGCCGAGACCCCTAGGATCCTCTACGTGATCTCTGAGTTGCGCGTACGGCCCAGGCACTGCGACGCGCAGGGAATGATGCACGCCCTGCGCTACTACGAATTCTTCGAGGACGCCTTCCTCGATTGGCTGGAAGGATCAGGCGGCTATGAGTCCCTGCGCCGGGACGGCCACGACCTGGTGATAAAGGCGAGCGGCTGCGAGCATCATCGCCCGGCCCGCCTGGACGAGATTCTGTCCGTCGAAAGCGCTCCCGCCCGGCTGGGCACGACGTCCCTCACGATGGTCTTCACGATGCGGTACGGCGACGACCTGGTGGCCGTCGGCACGATCACCTATGTGTGCGTGCGCGACGGCCGCGCCGCGCCGCTGCCCCCGGTCCTCACCCGGCACTGCCGTCCGGACGATAAACCCTGACCGTTCAGGCCCCGGCGTCCGGTCGCCCCGCATCGGCCCGCGCGCTGATCCACGCACGCACGATCGGACGGCGCAGCATCCTGGACAGCGTGAAGGACACCACGCCGTAAACGATCAGTGGCAGCGTGCGCACGGCCAGCCGGAACTGGAGAGCGGGCCAGTCCTCAAAGACTTCCCTGCTCTCGGATCGGCTGTACGGGGAAGCTGGCCAGTCCTCCAAGATGCCCCTCACCTCGAATCCGTTCTGCAGGAAAACAACGAGGAGCAACACGCCGCCTGGTGCGAACACCCCGAGACCAGAGAGCAACTTCTGCATGTAACCGACGGCCATGGGCCCGCCATGCCAGACCCGCCACATCCACAATCCGAGAATGACCGTGGAAATCAGCATGTACGACATGTCCTTACCCGTGATGGCATCTGGGGGGACGAAGTTGAACATGATCACCGCAACCCAGGACAGGCCCACCCAGAACAGAACGGCGACCACCTCCCATGGTCTTGGTGGGACGGCGGAGGACTCGGATGCCATGGGCGATCTCCAGGGACGAAATGCCGGGGGACTGGCTTGAAGAGGAACGTACCGGACAGACCCGGTATGGGTGACGCCGACGCGATCCACAGGTCTGGACGTCCGGAAGTGTCCTGCCGGGCCGGTCAGACGTGCGGTTCCTCGTGTCACGTCGGCCCGGCGAGCCGCCGCAGGTCGGCCGGCCGCACGGCGAGCACGGGCATCCGGGCACGCCACAGGCCGAGGAACCCCACGATGGACGGTGCCTCTTCAGCCGGGCTGGGTGGTGGGGTGTGCGGACGGGGTGGCCGCCAGGCTGGTCAGGAGCTTGAGCCGTTCTTCGGAGGCGCTGCCCGGTTCGGCGGTGTAGATGGTGAGGTGGTGACCCACTGCCGGGTTGGACGTGGGCAGGTCGAGGGATTGGTAGGTCAGCTCCAGCCGGCCCACCTCCGGGTGCCACAGCCGTTTGCTGCCGTTGTGGTGCAGGCGTCCGTCGTGAGCGGCCCACTGGCTGCGGAACGCGGTGCTGAGGGTGGACGGTTCACCGATGAGGTCGCGCAGGGCCCGGTCATGGGGTTCCCGGCCGGCCTGGGCGCGTAGCAGCGCGGCGCTGGCGGTGGTGGCCTCGTCCCAGTCGACGAAGAACCGCCGCGCGCCCGGGTCGAGGAAGACGTAACGGGCGATGTTGGCGCGGCCGTGCTGGGCGGTGGTGCGGCTGTCGAAGATCGGCGCGAGCAAGGTCCGCGCCGGCGCGTTGTGGGCGATGATGTCGTGGCGGCCGTTGCGCACGAACGCGGCCGACATCGTGATGGAGTCCAGCATCCACTGGACCCGGGGCGGGACCTGGGCGTCCTTGCGGCGGGCGGACGTGCGGCGTGCGGGACGGGCGGCGGCCAGCACCCCGACCTCCTCGCGGCGCAGCCCGGGAACCCGGCGCCGGCCGCTGGTGGGCAGGCCGACCTGCTCCGCCACCATCGACGGCCTGCGGGAGCGCTTCCGCGTGATCGCGCCCGAGATGGTGGGCTACGGCCACACGGAGCGGCCCGAGGGCATCACCTACGGGATCCGCACCTGGATCGCGCACGTCCTCGACGCCCTCGGTCTGCGCAAGGTCAGCCTGGTCGGCAACTCCATGGGCGGGCTGGTCTCCCTGCACATCGCGCAGCAGCGCCCGGACCTGGTCGACCGCCTGGTCCTCCTCGGGACGCCGGCCCCGGGCATGACCCCCTCGGAGGGGCTGGCGGCCCTGCGCGCCTACGAGCCGTCACCTGAGGCGATGCGCTCCCTGCTCCGGGACTACTTCGCCTTCGATCCCACGATCGTCACCGAGGAACTGGTCCGGTCCCGGTTCGAGGCGAGCCGGGCGCCGGGGGGTGCACGAGGTGTACCGGAGCATGCTCCACGACAGCCGCCACACGGGCGACGCCCTCGAACTCACCGAGGACGGCGTCCGGAGCATCGCCGCCCCGTGCCTCGTCGTGCACGGAGCGCACGACAAGGTCATCCCGGTCGAGACCGGATGGCGGCTCGCCCGGCTCATCCCGGACTGCGGTCCAAGCCGGTGGCCTGCACGTCGAGGTCATCGCGCCGACCGGCCCCGGCCCGTACCGGGACTTCCTCGACGAGCACGGCCCCGGCCTGCACCACATCCAGGTCCGGGGCGACCACCCGGCCGAGGCCGGCCGGCTGCTCGAATCGGCCGGAGCGACCGTCCACATGTCCGGCCGCGTCGGCATCGACGAGAGCGGCGGGCTGGACTACGCGCTGTACGAAGGCGCGGGGCTCCGGCACCTGGTGGAGGTGACCGTCGGCGACCGCGCGCGGCTCATGACGGTCCTTCCGTACGAACTCGTGACCGGCGACTGAAGCCGCGGCCTCCGCCGCCACGCATGCGAAAGGCACGCCATTGTCAGAGAAGAAGCGTTCGGTCATCGTCACGGGTGGCGCCTCCGGCACCGGGCTGGCGAGCGCGCGGATGCTGGGCACGGACGGCTGGTCCGTGGTCCTCGTCGACCAGGACGAGGAGCGGCTGGCGCGTGCGGCCGACGAGCTGCGCGATACCGGAGCGGACGTAACATGACACGGGCCGCGGCGATGGACCTCAGCTCGGCGAACCTGTAGTAGACGTCCTTGCCGTGCGAGCGGGTGCCGAGGATCCTGTCGTCGTCCAGATGAATCCAGGCGACCTTATCGATGATCGTCGTCATCGCCCGATCATCCCGTAAGCCCGGCGGGACCGTGGCGCCACTACGCCATCGCGAAATCACCGTTGGTAATGGCCAATGCCGTGGGCCCGGAGGTCAAGTGGTGGGCGATACTGGGATTGAACCAGTGACCTCTACCGTGTCAAGGTAGCCCGCGATCATGACTGACCTGCAGCGTCACGCGAATGCGCAGGTCAGGGGCCTCGATAGGGCGCAGTTGAGCGATGTTCGGCGACGTTGAGGGAAGGTGTCGTCGCCCAACTATCGCCCAGCCCGGTCGGGGAGTGGAGCATGGTTTCTGCGGGTCTCGCGTCCTCTGCCATCGGGGCCCGGGGTGGTGATCGGCTGATCCGGTGGTGCACCACGGTCAG